>JAYUZN010000278.1:0-8320 GCA_043751755.1 Bacteroidota bacterium
TGCTTGGAGCAACAACGTGTCCACAGCCGCCCAAACCGTTTCGCCCGCAACTACTACGACTTATGTATTTACCATAACCGACATGAATGGCTGCACAGCGACCGACAATGTGGTAGTAACGGTCAATGCTTTGCCTGCTACGCCTACTTTTACCATAAATACAGGCACAGGGCTTTTGACCTCAAACGCAGCTACAGGAAATCAATGGTATTTGGCAGGAACGGCTATTACAGGCGCAACGGGCAGCACTTATCCAGCTACGCAAAACGGCAGCTACCATGTATGTGTAACGAATGCTGCGGGCTGTGTGGCTTGTTCTACGCCTCAAGAAGTAATCATTCTTTCTATTGGAAATGGCGCATTTATCGTTCCTGTAACGATATTCCCCAATCCTGTCAAAGACTATTTGCAAATTACCTTAGACGAAAATGCAAAAGCTGTGGATTACACCCTCCGAGTTTACAATGCCTTGGGGCAAGTGGTATGTGAAAAGGAAATGACCGGCGCAAGCATGGAAATTTCCACACAAACTTGGGCAAGTGGGATTTATACGCTTCAATTCCTCAAAGCAGGAAATTTTGCGGGCAGTACGAAAGTGGTGAAAGAATAGTCTGTTGTTCACGCACAGTTCGGCTATCACTCACTGTAAGAGATTTTTGGAGATAAAACACAGTTCGGCTATCGCTCACTGTAACAGATGTCGCAGAGATAGAAAATACTTTTTCTGCGGCATCTGCCTGAAACTTGTGTTTGTTTGCGTGTTGTGGGAAAGAAAAAAGGCGCGAAGAAATGCACATAATCTGTGGATAAATAAAAAAAAATTACCTTTGCTTTATTTATGACCGACAATCACGCTGCAAACAAACCATTCCGAAAAATATTTTGTATTTTTTTAAAACAAAATGACAAAACTAAACTATAATAAAGAAAGATTAAAATATTATGACAGTAGAATCGCATTTTGAAAACCACAAATCCGTTATTGAAACTGAATTGAAACAGGCGAAAGAAATCGTCTTAATTGCTGTGGCTTGGATTAACTTCAAAGAATACTTTGAAATATTCAAAGAAGTGATAAAAAATAAAGCAAAACTTAAAATCGTTTGTAGCGACAATTGGCAAAATCGTTCACATCAGTTCTTTATTGACGAATTAAGTAAATTGGGTGCGGAAATTAAACTTCTGAAAATGCCTCGACAAACAAACCATATGCACCATAAATTTTCAATAATTGATAACAAGACAATCTTAAATGGCTCTTTCAATTGGTCGCCAAATGCAACGAGTAGTTTTGAAAACATATTAGTATTCAAAGACTTTCCAAATGAAGTAACAAAATTTATTAATGAATTTGATAAACTTTTAAGCATTGAAGCAAAAAATATTCGGGTACTTCAAAAAGTGAAAAAATGCTCTGAGAGAAATTGCGATGGAGAAATTTTCAACGTTTTGGTATTTACTAAGAACTACGGAAATCTTTTCTGAACAGATTATCATTGCAGATTGGATAGCCCCGTAGGGGCATAGCGGATAGTTTTATTTTGGAAATAAAAAAAGAATCCCCAAAAAGTGTAATTTTGAGCTCTGAACCAACAAAATACACACAAAATGGGGACTATATCAGGAGTACAAATAACGGACATTTTAGGGACTTTGCAGCGTTTTTTTTCGGAAAAAATTGCGATGTGCATAGAAAAGACGAAATTGGTGGAACGGGAACGGCGTTTAAGTGGGAAAACATTTATCGAAATCTGCTTTTGGAGCGTGTTAACGCACGGCTTACGGGGTAAACTGCGGAATTTTTGCCAACGAGCGAGTTCGGAATATGGGATAGGAGATCTTGCGGAAGAGAGCTTTAATGGTCGATTTAATGACAAATCGGTTGCGTGTAGTAAGGCGATTTTTGAGGCGGTATTATGCGAGCAGTTCGGAAACAAGGGGCTTACGAAGTGTTTGCCGCTTTTCTCGCATATCTTTGTGGAAGATTCCTCGGTGGTAAAATTGCCCAATAGCTTATCGGAGCAGTATCCGGGTACGGGAGGGAGTGGAAATGCGGCGATGGTCAAGTTGGAGGTGTTGATGGATTTGAAAGAAAGTGCGGACCTTGACATAAAGCTAAAAAAGGGGCGGGACAATGATTGTCAAGAAATGCCTGAAGTGCAAGCTAATAGCCTGTATTTGCGGGATTTAGGCTATTTTAAGTTGGCGTGTTTGAGCGAAATAGCGGCAAAGGGCGCCTTCTATGTGAGTCGTATCAAGGTTAGTACGTGCGTATATACCCTTTCGGAAGGGGGATATCAGGAATGGGATTTGGTCAAATATAGCCAACTGATGCGGGAAAATGAAGAAAAGGATTGCGAAGTCTATATTGGCAAGAAAGAAAAAATGAAGGTACGCTTGGTTTTGAAGAAGCTCCCCGCTGCGGTAGCAGCAGAAAGGCGGCGAAAACTCAAGTCCTGTCCCCGCAATAAGCGGAAAAATCCTTCGAAACAGCAGTTAGCGTATTGTGATTTTTCGGTAGTCATCACTAATTTGAGTTGTGAACGCTTTACCTGTACGCAAATCTACGACTTATATCGGCTTAGGTGGCAGATTGAACTGCTTTTCAAAGCCTGGAAATCGTATTGGAAAGTGGGCGACATGCACAAAGTAATGAAACCCGAGCGAGTCCTAACGTTGATGTACCTCTTGCTGACTACGGTAGTTTTGTCCCACAAGTTAATTTCGAGGGAATGTGCGTATTTGTGGAATGAAGCAACCGTTGAACTCAGTAGGATGAAAGCGTATGCGATTCTGGCGGAACATAACGACTTGCTTATCAAGGCAATAACTCGTCACGAGCTAGCGGACTATCAACATTATTGGACTACCGTAGCCCACGATTTACGAGCCTTTGGTGAAAAGCAGGTAAAAGACAAAAAGCGAAAATGGAGTACCTTATTTAGCTTTGAGTAATATCTATTTTATGGATTATTTAATGTTTGGTTAATACATACGCTTAAACTATCCGCTATGTCCCTACGGGACTAAGAAATACTCAAAATGACTGCTATAACTAAATTGTTAAGTTATTTATTTTTCCATCCTTATCTTCATTTTAGGAGCCTGATAGCCCGAAAAAGCATTTCCATAATGCAAATTTATCGCCATTTCATACTCACCTGCCTCTGCTGGCATTTTGATAGTCAGCTTTTTGTGCAAAGTATCTGTGAGAACCTCATGGCTCAAAGAACCCGGAAAACCCTGAAAATCGTCCCACCTAAATGCTCCATTTTGCCAAAAAGTACAAGCAAAATGCGCTTCAAGGCGGGGATTTGCCGAAAAATCGCAAGAGTATGGATAATTATGGGTCAATAACAAATCAAAATCGGCTTTTTCTCCAGCTTTCAATGCCTGTTTCGGCGGCGTAATGGCTATTTTTACCCTATTAAAACTGCGGAAATTGTCAATAAACGTATAATACAAGTCCTTGCCAAGGGGCGTTTGTATTTTTTTCATGCTATCGCAACAAAAAGGCTGACTCACCAAACACATAATTCTTTTGCCTTGAATTTGTGCCTCATATTCGCCCATATCGTACTGATTTTGATGATAATGCGGATTATTGAGGGTGATAGCCTTTTTTCCTTTGGCATAAAACCTATATTTTGAGGGTAGTTGATAGGTATTTTCAAATACAACAGGACAATCCTGCGCAATGTTTTCTACGTTTTTTGCCCAAGTTTGCCAGCCCCAAAATTCGGTTTTGAAGGGAATCACGTTTTTATACAAAAAATCGGAAGCCAACAAAAAACGGGCAACTAAGAGCAAGGCAAAAGTAGGCAAAGCAATGAGATAAAAACGCTTAAACAAATGCGTTTTGAGGCTAAGTTGCTGATATGCCATGACAAGTATGGGCAAAACCGCAGCAGCAGCCCAGTTTGCCTCGACATGTTGCACAAAAGAAAGGAGCAATAAAAAGCCAAAAACACCCCAACAAATCCAGATTAAGGCTTTTTCAAAAGGGGTTTTTGCTCGAAAAAAGAAGGCTTCATACGTCAGCCATATTCCGATAATGCCTCCTAATGCTCCAATTTCTCCCCCAATATAGTCCAATGTGCTATGTTCTAATCTTGAACGCCCCAATAAATGATATGTTAATGTGTCGAGTCCATACATATATATCCAATAGAGGCGGGGCAAAAATAACAGGCATGAAAGGGCTACAACTGCCCAGAACTTTGGGTTTAACAATAGTTTTGGAGAGGAGAGTAGGGTAAAAAATATGGCCATTAAACCATGATATTTACTATATAACATACCTACAACCGCAATAGAAAGCCACAAAACAGAAAGCCAAGTATCTTCTTCGCTGAATTTTTTGTAACAAAATAAATAGAGAGCTACAAAAAAGGCAAAAGGCGAATCGGGAACTGCCAAAATTCCGCCAATATGCACAAAAGGAACTGCGAATAACATGGCAAAAAATAATAAAGGCTGCTTTTTATCCGTAACAAGGTATAACAAATAGACGGTAAAAGCATTTAATATGATGACAAATAAGCGTACCCCTATTTCGTTTGGCAACAAAATAGTCCCTAATCGAATAAAAAATGCGATAGCAGGCGGATGCTCATAGTAACCCCACGCCAAGTCCTGCGACCAAACCCAATAATAAGCTTCGTCATGAAAAAGCTCTGTAAAAGCCCCTTGCAAGACGTTTAGCCCTATAAGTAGGGCAATTATGATAGGAATTAGGGCTTTGTGCGTGCTTATTTTTTGCCAAAAAACGGACATAAGGAAGTAGTTTGAAGGTAGCTCTGCCATTTAAAAAATGGCAGGTACGGGAATGCCCCACAAAGATATACAAAAAAGGCTACGCTTCGCCTTTCCATTCCTTTTCTGTGCGAAAAACAGTGCCTTTAAACAGGGCAATTTTTTCGTTTTTTTGGTTGCAAATCAACACACGATATATCGCGATTCGGTTTGTACAGCTTTCCTCTATCGCTTCTGCCGTTATAATATCCCCCTCATACAAGGGCGCAATATGCGAAATACTCGTTTCAATCGAAACCGCTTTGCGCCCATAACTATTTGATGCAAAGGCTAATGCGCTATCTGCAAAGGAAAAAGTGATGCCTCCATGCGCAATCCCAAAGCCATTGAGCATGTCTTTGCGCAGGGTCATTTGCAACACACAAGCCCCCATTTCATCTTTGATGCGGCGTATTCCCAGCCACTGACTGAAATAGTCGCTGTCCATCATTTTGTCCGTAATTTGCGAAGGAGTCATTTTGAAATGGAAAATGGAAAATGAATCATATAACTTACAAAAAAACCCTGCTGTAAAGAAATGAGAGCTGACAAAACGCAAATATCTCTCGTTTTAATGCAAATATCTCTCGTTTTACCGCAAAGTTCGCAAAGGAACCGCAAAGAACGCAAAGGAATAACTCAAAATTCCCAAAATTCCCAACTTTGCGTCCTTTGCGTGGGCTTTCTTTGCGAACTTTGCGGTTTATAAGCTCAAAAGTCGGAAAATTTAGCTCCTTTTTCTTTACAGCAGGAAAAAAACTGCTTTTATAGCCCCGAATTTTGCACGAGTTTCGGCTGTTAAGTACGAGTGAGAAATAATCTAAACATATATTTTCGATATATCTTATTGATTATGATAAACTTATATTAACATTCAACTCTCAACTTATAACTTTCAACTACTTAATTCGTGTAATTAGTGGCAAAAGGCGTAAGTCCTGAATCAAAAGCCTATCGGATAATTATTTAGCACAAAAACCGAATCCGACTCAAGGTGTGTATAAACATCAATGTCTTTTGGACGAAGGAGAACATTATCCGCATAAAAGTTCTTTCCCCCTTCTACTTTTAACACAACCCGATTGCCCGATTTGAGCAAAGGAAAATACATCTGCACCCTTGCCCAATCTTTATAAATCGCTATCTGAAATCGGGGATCCCAATCCCTGCCCAAAACCACTTTTTCGCCCTCATATTGAAGCAAATGAATATAGGGAAAATAGTTAGAATTAGCATCTACTTTTACCCAAAACGATACTTCCATTTCCGTACTATCCTTCGCAACTATGGGGCTTGTCTCTATTATATTGCCCGCGCCTCTCTGCCGCCAAAACCCAAAATGCTGTATTGAGTCTTTTGCCCAAGCCTCATCTCCAAAATTGTACATAGATACAGCCGTAGAAGGGGCGGACGTTTGCATTTTTTCGGACGAAATGAGCTTATTTTCCTTTTTGAGTAGCTGATATTGCACAATAACGGAGTCCTGCACATCTTCAAAAGCCGATAAATCTAAGGTTGCAAAAGTCATCTCATTGAGCTTACAAATCGGTTTAGATTTTGTTATAAGCCGTTTTTGCCCTTCACTCATTTGGTCAATTTCGTGGGAGTAAAGCAGCAAAAAAGGGCGTTTATCGGGCAAAGTGGAAATGAGTTTTTTCTCAATATAGGCAGGAGAAACCAACTGCACATTTGCGCAAGAAGCCGTCAAAGGCGTGCGAGACGAGTAGTTATTGACCATCGGCAAGCCCGTAAAACGGGAAGTTATATAGCCATACATTTGCGCGTGCCAAGTGCCTTCCATCGCAAATTTTTCGGAGCCAATATGAAAAAAAGGCAGCACCATCATTGCCTGAAATTCAGTTGTTTTATGCCCATTTTTCTCCAAAAGTAGCTTAATATCTTCCTGCCAAAAGCGATAATGGTGGGAAATATTCCCCGTTTTCATATAGTCAAGGGAGTTTTTCCAAACCCAAACAGACTCCAAACCTGTAATAATTACGACAGAAAAGAGCATTATATAGCGCAGTTTCTGCCGTTTTTCCTGCCAATGAATCGCCATAAAGCGAAAAAAAGCATACAAATAATAGACGCAAACGGTCATATACACATAATAAAATGCCCATGACAGCCGCCCTAATGAGCGAAATTGACGCAATAAACCTACTTTGTCTTCGGCATTGTCCAAGAAATTGAGGGGATAGCCCATAGAAAAAAGCAGGACAAAAACAGCCGCCCAAATCGCTACTTGCGCAGGGGCAGGTAGGATAGGGCGCAAGGCAAAACGGAGGCGTTTTTTCCAGATATATTTCCCGATTCTATATACAAAGAAAAATAAAAAACAAAAGCCCAAAAGCCCTACAAAGCCCATACCTTCCCAATTGGGGGGGTATAAGTATTTGATTCCTAAGAGTTTGTAGGGCAAAAGAAATTCAAAAATACGCCAAATATTTTTTTCGTGTTCATAAAAAGGAAAGAAGATTGTGCGAAAATCTGCAACATAATACAAAAAACCAAAGGGATATTTTACGCCATCTTGTACGCCTGTCAAGGTCAGTTTTAGCCATATTTGAAGGATAGCCACAGGGCTAAATAAGGCAATCAAAGCCGCAAAATAGATAAGCAAAAAGGACTTAATCTTACGAATATTTTGCAAAAAATGAACGCCAATATGGGCTACCAAAAATGCTCCCCCTATCAGAAAGTAATATAAATGCGTAAAGGAAAAAACAAACATTATAACAAAGAATAGGAATGCCCACATAAAAACCTTTTTTCCTTCAAACAAACGAATAATAACATACCACATAAGCGGAAATGCACAGGTAAAAGAGAGAAAGAAATGCCCTGCCAAGCGACCTATTTGTGGGCTAAGAAAAGTTATCATTAGGCTAAAAACAACAGCAAACCCAAGCGGTAAATGGTGTCTCCGCAAAATTCTATACATCACCCAAACACAAATATAATAACCACTTAGCATCAAAGTGTTGATAAGTGCCACGTTATATGCGGAAATATCCATAATATTGCGGCAAAACCATCGAAGTCCTACGAAAAATAAAGGCGCTTCAATGTTCATAACATGTGTTCCATGCGGGTAATTATAGCCTTCAAAATAGAGGGTATTGCCATATTTTACATAATAATCCATGCAATAATAAATTTTTAGCCCATCTCCGCCTGCTGCAAACAGATAATCATTGAGATGCCAAAATATATCGCCAAATAAGGGAATAAGCAGAAGGCTTGTGAGCAAAATCAGGAGAATATCTGTCCAAAATTTCGGATTTCTGGCAATAATTGCTTGGATTTTTGGCATGTGTGGAGCGAATATAAAAATGAATGGAAATTGCCGCAAATGTAAGCCTTTTCCGATATAATAAAGCTATATAAGTGGTTCTTATAAAATAAACGGGGTTAAATTATCAGGATAGCTGCCGCAAGCGTCCGCTTGTGGCAGTTTCTTGAAGCGTCCGCTTCCATCCTCGAAGCGGACGCTTCAAGAAAGGAGGTACAAGCGGACGCTTGC
>JAYUZN010000279.1:0-6572 GCA_043751755.1 Bacteroidota bacterium
ATACGTTTGAATATTGTCTTTCATTGCGGCAAAATTACGAATATTCTCGCAAAAACTATTTCACTTATTTTTATCCTTTTTTTATTCAAAAAATAGCTATCTTAGCCGAATATTTCTATGTCAATAACTATGAGTGAGAAATAAACTAAACATGTATTTTTGACATATCTGATTGATTATGATAAACTTATATTAACTTTTAACTCTCAATTTTCAATTTTCAATTTTCAATTTTCAACTCTCAACTGCTTATGGGCGAACTTAAATTACAAAATATTTTGTATAGCGTGGAGGAGTATTTTTCCATAGACGCACAAAGCGAAGACCGTTATGAGTACCATGCGGGCTATGTGAGGGCGATGGCGGGTACTACGACTATGCACAATTTGATAATTCAAAATTTGGTCGTTCTCTTTCGGGCTGCTATCAAAAACAAAGGGCGGAAGTGTAAAATTTTTACGGAAAATGTGCGCTTAGAATTGCCTCAAAAAAAGGCATATTATTATCCTGACCTCATGTTTACTTGTAACCCCTTGGACTTGCAAGAAAAAAACATGGTTCATGCGCCGACTTTGATAATAGAAGTGCTTTCAGAAAGTTCATTTGCCATAGATTTGAGCCAAAAAGTAGATAATTATATAATGATTCCTTCTTTGTTATATTATATTGTTATTTCTCAATCAGAATATCGGCTCAGAGTGTGGGAAAAAGTAGAAAAACGGTGGGTATATTCCGTTTACACAGAATTGTCCGATAAAATTGATTTACCTCAAATAGACATTTGCCTTTCTTTAGAAGAGCTATATGAGAATGTTTTTGGGGAAATATAAAAAAAAAACTTACTTTTGCTCAAATTTGAGTACCTAAAACCAACATTCATGACCGCACTTCTCAATGCAACACTTCAACAATATCGAGGCAAAATAGATGAAATCATCAAAGATTTGCATCATTTAACGGTTTCTACAGGCAATGAAGAATTGGCAAAAACGGTTAGCGATTTGCGCAATCGTATAAAAGAGCCGTTTATGTTTGTGATAGTCGGCGAGGTAAAAGCAGGAAAAAGTAGCTTTACCAACGCTTTGTTAGAAACAGAAAAAGAAATTTGCAAGGTTTCGCCCGCCCCTTGTACAGACACGATTCAGCAAATAATGTATGACGAATACGAGCATGTCGAGGTCATCAATCCCTATTTGAAGCAGTTGTTTTATCCTATCGAGATTTTGAAGGAAATTGCCATTGTAGATACGCCCGGCACGAATACGATTGTGGAAAAACATCAGGAAATTACGGAGGCTTTTGTTCCAGCTTCGGATTTGATTGTGTTTGTGTTTGAGGCAAAAAACCCTTACAGGCAGTCTGCATGGGACTTTTTCCAGTTTATTCATCAAGAATGGCGAAAGAAAATAATCTTTGTTTTGCAGCAAAAAGACCTCCTTTCTGAACAGGATTTAGCAATAAATGTGAATGGCGTAATGGAAACTGCGCAAAAAAAAGGCATTTTTCAGCCCGTTATTTTTGCTGTTTCTGCCAAAGAGGAACAAGAAAAACAATCCGAAAAAAGCGGTTTTCTACCGTTGAGAACCTATATTCAAGACAATATAACAGGCGGAAAAGCTCCTTTTCTCAAGCTCAAAAACAATGTAGAAACAGGGCTAAATGTGGCAGAACGCATCAATAAGGGCATTTTGTTGCGAAAAGAGCAGTTTCAACATGACACTTCTTTTCGCGAAGATATAAAGCAAACTTTGTATCATCAGGAATTAAAATCGAATCATCAAGTAGATATTTTGTTAGAAACTTTGTTGGGCGGCTATGACAAAATTGTGATGACAAAGGAAAAGGAATTGGAGGAGGGACTTTCTGTGTTTGCGTTGGTAAAAAGAAGTTTTGTTTCTTTATTTTCTAAAGAATCTTCTTCTAAAGAATGGCT
Source organism: Bacteroidota bacterium (assembly GCA_043751755.1). GTDB lineage: Bacteria > Bacteroidota > Bacteroidia > J057 > J057 > JAAFHL01. The sequence goes on from JAYUZN010000279.1 coordinate 1,934, forward strand.
GACTCAATTTACAAAAGACATGGAAAATGACCTAAACAACAGCCTTCGCAGTCGCTTGGGAACGGGCATCAATGACCTCGCAGAAAGCATACAACAAATGGCAAAAATGATAGATTTGAAGTTGAAAAGTAGCCAAACGATTCTCAAAAATGACAATGATATTTTCAATGACATTGCCGAAAAACGCAGCCATATTTTGAAAGATTTGCAAGATGCTTTTGCCCGTTTTATGAGTGGAACAGAAAACTTTACGGGGGCAGATATTTTTGAGCATGGCAAATCCTTGACTACCAACATTGTAACAGGTAGCGGCATGGCGATTATTGGCGTTGTGTTAGCGGCTGTAACGCAAGTTTCGGTTTTAGACATCACCGGCGGCTTGATAACTACGGTCGGTTTGCTATTTGCAGGCATCACAATTGGCGTAAATCGTGCCAAAGTCTTAGCAAATTATCGCAGCGAAATCGCAAAAGGTCGCGCAAAACTCCGAGAAGAATTGGAGGAGAAATTGCGTTTATACATTCGTAACATCAAGCAAAAAATAGACGGGAATTTTGTGGGGTTTGATGCGATGATAAGCAATGAAGCCGAGCAGATTCGAGTGTTATCTACGCAATATGAAGCGATATTTGAGCGATTGGCGATGATGAAGAAGGAGTTGTGATTGCGAATTTTTTACAAAAAACATCTCTAAATCCCCTTTTTTCCCTATATTTGTCCCGCAAAATCGCATATAAATATGGCACGCAAAAAAACATGGAGAGAAGGGGAGATGATTCTTACCTTTCATCTTACTAAAATTGTACAGGGGCAAACGCCGCTGATGCAAGAATGGCTGAATGTTTCGCCCCCTATTTTTACTAATACGGAGCAAGAAATTTTTGACAAAAGCCTGCAAAAAGCAATAGGAAATTATGACGTTTGGAGTGAAGAAGACCTCAAAATGAAGTTTATAAGCCCTGTATTGGAATTAGGTTGTGTGTTAGATGGCAATACTTTTGTCTCTTTTTTTGAAAAAGCCCTCGAAGAAGAAGAAGTAGAAGGCTACAAACTCTCCGTAAAAGCCGATTTTGTGATAGCAAGTGGTATGTTGGATTTTATGCAAAGACCCTACTTTCATTTCCAAGAATATAAGCCCCAAAAAAATCCTACCGGCGACCCTATGGCACAGCTATTAGAAGCTTTTTTGATAGGGCAGACCAAAAATAAAAGAGATGGCATAGAAATCCCTATGTATGGCTGCGAAATCACAGGCAGGCAATGGGTGTTTGTAACGATGGAAGGCAAAGAATACTGCCTTTCTAATGGCTATGATTGTACCAAAAAAGAGGATTTGCTGCAAATTATCGCCATTCTGCGGAAGTTTCGGGAGATTATGGAGACGAGATTGATGAAGGTTGTGTGAGGATTATTTTTTGAAGGCAGAAAATAAGCCTTTTTTACGCCAAAAATGGCTATATTTGCCTCTTTATTTTTATCATTATGCAAATAAGTAGATTTAAAAACGTAATTCTGTTGGTAGAAGGTATAACAGACAAAGAAGTAGTCAGCTATATTTTGCAGGCTGCTAGTTTTGACATGGGCAAAATACAAATTGTGGTTTGCAATGGGCAAAATGCTATGAAAAAATACGCACAAGAATTTAGCAATTTAGCGGAAACAAAAATAGCGGTTTTGTTGGATTCTGATGAGATTTTTGTATCAAGTGCCAGAAAAAAAGCAAATGAAACCTTTGATAATGAGCAAGTAAGCCTTTTTTTCGCAGTAGAAGAAATAGAATCTTGGATTTTGGCAGATAAAGATTTATTGCTAAAATATGCAAAAACGGAGGAGGCAAAAAATAGAATCCATAATTTGCCCTTGCCAGAAGAAATTATGTATCCCTCTTTTGTATTGAACAAATTGATTGGCTATAAAGAAGGGAAATTTGACCTCTCTTTTTTGCGAGAAATCCATATTCCGAATGCATGTGCCAGAAATCAATCGTTAAAAGATTTTGTTGTAGGAATGGGACAACTCCTTGACATTCAAATTCCTAACATAGAAGAAGCTATTTCTTTGAATATGAATTTGAAGATATTTTCGAACTTATTGAAAGAGGTTTATGAAAAACAAACCATTGTATATAGAACCATGGATGGCTATACTTATTCTGCTTCTGACATTGTGCAGCAGATAGAAGATGGAACGGAATTAGGCAAAAATTATGCAGCAGATTTGCTAAGGATGTCGAGAGATTTTATGATTCGTAAAGCAAATAAAAAGGTTATGGCATAGAGAAGGATTTGAATCAGATATATTTTATGAAGGAAAATAAAAGTATCGCTACCTTTTTTAAAAATGCTATCTGAAGGTTGTGTAAAAACTTTTTTATGCCAAAAATGGCTGCTTGAGGTACTTCGGCAAAAGTGGGGGAAAAAATAGATATAGTTAGTTTTTTTAAGGAAAAAGGGGTAATTTTGTGCTATGAATGAATGACCTGATGACATTTTTTTGCTAAAGGCACTATTATCACACCTTTGAAACGGTCTATACTTAAAACGGGATAGGTTTTCCGTAAATTTTCGTTTAAACCTGTCATTGCTTAAAGAAATGACAGGTTTAAACGAAAATTTACCCAGTTGAAAGGATAAATAGTTACAAAAAATAAAAACATTTTTATAATGGACATTATAGTATACCTCAAAGACTATATACAAAAAAATAAGACCGCAGGTACATGGATAGCCATTTTTACGGCAGGTTATTTGGTACAAATATTCGTTTTTATGTTGGTCAACCTTTTGGGGAAAGGAGAATATTATGCCACATTTTACGAATATATCTCCCTCACAACGGGCGATTTTACCCCCTTGCTTCGCCCATGGACTTTGTTTAGCTATGTCTTTGTGTATGAAGTTAGTCCTCAAGGCATTTTATTTTTCATTTTTAACATGCTGCTTTTCGCTACTTTTGGCGGCATTTTTCAGCAAACAATTGGCGAAGAACGGCTTAAACGGCTTTTATATCTCGGTACGCCTACCTTAGCTTTGTTGTCTATACTCGTAGGGGCTTTCGGGGGGGGAATCCTTATCACAAATAGCGCGATTCTGCTGACTATTACTGCTGCTGTGGCTACGCTTTTGCCCGACCACCCGATTCGTTTGTGGTGGATTCCCCTCAAAATGAAGTGGGTAGCTATTCTTATGCTATTTTCTATCCTAAGTTTTTGCCTCAATGTACCAAATTTTGCTTGGATTTCTTGTTTTCTTGCAGCAGCTTTAGGCGTGGGCTACATCAAATTGCTACAATCAGGAAAAGATATATTAGAAATAACCTGGAATTGGTTTGAATCTTTTGAGTTTGCAAAAGGCAAAAAATACACGCCGCATATAAAAGTCGTTTATAAAGAAGATTTGGAGAAAAAGGCAAAAGAAGAGATTACACAAGCCGAAATAGACCGTATTTTGGATAAAATTAGTGAAAAAGGCTTTGCCAATCTCACACAAGCCGAAAAAGATACGCTTTCTCGTTTTTCGGGCAAAAGAAAGCAAGATGTGTGAGGGAAATGAGAAGTGAAAGCTGCATATTTGCGAAATTTGGTACAGTGAGCGATTCGGGCAGTGAGCGTAGCCGAACTGTGCGTGCTGAAAATGCGCTAATATTTCGTGTCTTTGTATTTTATATTAGGTACGAGTGAGTGATTCTCTAAATAGATATTTAAGCCGTAAATATATGGTTATTATGATTCGCCCACTTGCCATTAGCACCTATGTTCTACGAGTTTTTTTCAGTTAATAGGTTCACAAATTCATTAATATCGATAAGTTTTACCAAATCATTACCATGTTCTTTAAGAACATTAAAATGTTTATCGTTCGTTACCAAATAGTTACAATTACTCGCTATTGCACAATCCACAAATTTATTATCGTCTTTATCTACTTCAATTATATTCCACTTTACATAGATTTCCTGTCTAACAACATTTGAAAGATTAGTCAAGGCTTCTAATACGTTTGTGGCAACTATTGGGTTCGCTCTTTGCTCGAATATTTCCCGATATTCAGAAAGTACATCATTACTTACAATTAATTCGTATTCCTTTGCCAACAATGCCTCAAAAATAGGACGATAAACCGATTTTGGTGCAATAGAAACCAACAAAACATTTGTATCCAAAACAACTCGCATCACTTAATCTTTGTAAGGGGTTCGTAAATGTTCATTTGACCATATTTCCATTGTATCATTGTTCCATTGATTTTCTTCCCAAAGCTTATCCATTTCGCGCGTAGCTGCCTCTGCAAAATATTTTGCAAGCAATTCTCTTATCTCAATTATCTGGTTATCAGATATTTGATAAGAAAATAACCTAATGAGTTCGATTTGCAAATTTGTTAATTTTTGTGCGAATACCATAAATTTTACCCTGTTAAAATTCCTGTCAAAGATACAAACATTCTTTATCTGTACCAAATTTTTCTTTGTGTTACGCTTTCTCGTAGAATATACGTATATAAGAAAAAACAGCATTTCCCCAAAAATTCCCCTCGAAAAACATGGCTTTCTCATAAAAATATTTTTCTACGAAAATAGCAGATTTTACCGCAAAGGTCGCAAAGGGTTCGCAAGGTTCGCAAAAAAATTGCCCAAAAAC
>JAYUZN010000280.1:0-3966 GCA_043751755.1 Bacteroidota bacterium
CAGATTTCGCAGATAATTATGGGGACAAAGGTCGGGGGTTTGGCTTGTCTTTGCAAGAAAAACAGGTGTACAAGAGGTGTACACACGCCTTAAAAAGCCTTATTTGAGGTAAACAAGGCTGCTTTTTTAAGTTCTTTTTTAGTTAAATAAACCAAGGCGTTCTTTCTAAGACCTTATGTAAGTGAAATCTGCCTTTTCTTTGAATAAATTTTTCGGTTAAATAAGCGATATTTAACGCATATTTGGTGGTGATAGGTTCTCCTGTGAGGGCGTTCGTAGAAGCCCAGTTTAGCTTGGTTAATGCCAATAAATGTTTTGCGTATAGTTTTAGGTTTACTTCTTCGGTTGTGTGAATACTTGCTTCTATCATTTTTGGGGTTCCTAATGATTTTTTCAGCATGTTATATCCTGTAGAAGACAATAACAATTTGTTGGGAGATAAGGCAACGTAAGCCCCTCTGCTCAAGGTTCCGCCTACATTTCCATTGTCATAGCCTCTTAACAAGTGCGTATCATTTATCCAAACAAAAGAAAACTGTACATGAGGCAATACAGATTTTGCTGCCGCTAATATCACTTTTTCGTCTTCTTGCGAAAAGCGTGATGCAGTATGAATATGAATTTTTGCATTTTCGGGCAAATGTCCTAATTCTTGTAAGGTTTCAGGAATCAGTTTCGCAAAATATTCTTTCTTTTTATCGAACGAAAAAACAGCTTCTCCCTTATAAAATCGCCATCTGCCATATTCATCAAAAACGCTTACAAAGCCCATCATTTTTTCGCGATTTCGGCTATTTCTACTCGTTGTATAAGCGATTCCCATAAAGAAATCCGCTTCAGGCAGTTTTTCGGATAATACCCAAGGAACTAAGCCACACTTCGCCACGATATTGAGCGAAAGATTTAAGTCTTTCCAATCTGGATTTTTGAGGGTGGGCGTATTCACCATTTGACAAGGTATGCCTTTCTCAAACAAATATTCTTTTATCCCATAATAGGGAGACGCAGGGTCGTCAGACGCATATTTGTTTTGCGGAATTGACACCAAAAATATTCTCGACAAAGTGCTATCACCTTCCCAATTTGGGTGCTGTTGTACGAGACGTTTACATTCGTTTTCGATTTCATCATGGGTATTAGTGGTGTGTATCGTTTCATACAGAAACTTGACCCCAAAAGTGCGTTCAGAACCTTCATATTTATGTTTCCCGATTTGTAGTCGTTCAATCAAATTTGCCATTTCCTGCCGCTCGCTGTGGGTACATATCGGCACAATCGTAATATTTCTGGGAGTATTTGCATAAGAACCATACTTATTTAAGCCTTCTAAGATATTGATACTCTGTTGTTTATTGGCAAAAGACACTTTCGGCTCCTGCAAATCATGGAAAACACTAAGCGCGGGTATTGCTTTTTCTGCGGCTGATACAGGATGCAGCAAAAAAGTAGGCTGTGTATCTATTGAAAATTGAAAGCCATTGAATTTCAGCGGCATTATCTGACTCAAATTTTGGGCTGCCAATAACGTAAGTTTTGCCCGCTCTATGGCAGCATTCGGCAAGGTCAGAAGGCTGGCTTCTTTGAGTTTTGTGTGTAAATCAAAATAGATATTGTTCTTTTTGAAATTGTCTGCCATCTCTGCCAAGGAGATTCGGGGAATGATATGCGCATTATTTATTTCTATATCTATTTCAAAATCCAAAAGAGATACCCACGAAGTACTTTTTTCTACTCGTTTAATAAAGCACTGTTCCCACTTTCCCCCATATTTTACGATTCCACTACGCCCCACAAGTTCATACTTGCCTATTTGTAATTTCTCAACAGATTGAATGTTTTTAAGTTCTGCCTTATAATCTATGGCAAGATAAAAACGTCCGTCCAATATTTTTACTTGAAGCGTATAAGCCCTATATATTTTAGTTATTTTTTCGGCTTGTGGATTGTTTAAGGGATAGGCATCTCCTTGTTGATGAACCGTTAAACGCCCTTTTGCATAATGGTCTATATACCAACCATTTACTTGTAAATTATCTTTCATTACCCCCAATATTTCTCTTAGCAAAATAGTTTTATCATGGCTCTCCACATTCCCTTCAAACCTAATGGCAAAGAGGTTTAGATATTCGCTTGTGCTACGTGTCTCTGTATTGTGCCTAAAAAAACGCTGGCTTCTCTCCGCTATATTGTTATATAAAGTCAAAATAGTTTCGCCATTTGTTTGATAAATAGGCATAGGGAGTTTTAGGTTTTGCATCTCCATTTGTATGCGGTGCGTGCCTTCGCTCAACCGCCGTACAAAGGGTTTCCCGTCTTCGTCTGGCATTTTTCTGAACCATTCCGCTATTTTTTGATTGCGTGCGTAAGATTTTATCGTTTGCGTACCTAATTCAAAGCGATTTGGGAGCGAAATTTGATTTTGCAAAATCCCGCCCGCATTTCGCACTTGAAAAGCATTGAGGTAGGATGCGCAATCAATCGGCATTTGTAACGCATAGTCTCTATGCACTACCGCATTGACAATTGCCTCCCCAACCGCAAAAATAGGGTACTCATCTTCGTGGATAAAACTAAACCCGTCCGCAGAACGGTAGGTATAACGCCTAAACCAACTGGCATCTTTTACCCAATCTCGTATTTTGCGAATCATGGTAGGCAATGCCCCCTTAAACTCTTTCTCGCCAATGGTGTCCCCCGGATTTGGGCGGTCTTCTAGGTTGGCTTCATATTTCAAAAAACGGATATAAGCACTTGGAAATATGCGTTGTGGATTGCTGCAAAAAAACAAATATCCCGCATTGCTAAACCACCATTGTTCCTGATGTTGCGTGATTGCCCCTGCGTTTTCCAACACCTCTACAATCGTGTAGGCACTTGCTACCTCACTATCTTCTAACCAAGACGCTTTAAATTCTTCAAACAATGCCATATCTAACAATCGTTCTTCGTACATTGCACAAGGCTGCATTTCCCATAATCCGGGATTTTTTCGGTTAGCAAAATATGCCCAATCTTCTTGTTTGAATTGTATGTTTTTTGCTCCATCTCGTTTCCAGGCTTTGGCTTGTGCCTCATTTGTTTGGCAGATATTTTGAGGCGCATAAGGCACATAAAGCAGAAATACCCGATGTTCTCCCATAAAAAGCGACTTGGATTGAGTGGCATGATGCCTTAGCTGTTGTCCTGCAAATCCCAACAAGGTATTACTTTCTTCTTCTGTTAAGTGTTGAGTGCCTGTTGCTTGCTTTGTTTTGTCATTTATCCCTAAAATAAGCAGCCCCCCGCCAACATTGCTATTGGCAAATGCTGAAATACATTCGATGATACTATCTCGTATTTTATTTTTTTGATAGGGATTGCTTACTTCTTTTATATCAAAATGCTGCCCATACAACCGCTCTAAATCGGGATTGAGGAGGAAATCTATATGCTTTTCTGGGGCATTGAAAATATCTATAGGTTTATACATCTGCTATTGATTTTTTAAGGTAATAAAATGTTTTTGTAAATGACAAAGGTACTAAAATAAATCCAATAAAATTTATGTATGCTACGCAATATCCCGCACAAATTCCGTCAAATTATCCTCTGTATTCAGTTGCAACTTTTTGCGCAGGCGGTAACGCGCCGTTTTTACACTGTCGGGCGAAATATTCAAAATATCTGCCATTTCTTTGATAGACAAATTCATTTTGATGAGGGCGCAAATCTTCAAATCATTTGGGCTGATTTCGGGGTAGGCAGACTTTATTTTTGTGTAAAAATTCTTATTTAAGCTCTCAAAATGCCTGTCAAAATCTGTCCATTCCTTGTCTTGATTCAAGCCTTTTTGAATGAGTTTTTGCAAAGAAGGCAAAGAACTTTCGCCTTTTTTTTCGCTTTCCAAACGCATTCTTTTTGCTCAAAAACAAGATACTAATTTCCCAATGCTAATAAGGCAGAAACTTGTGCCTGTTTATTTTTGCT
>JAYUZN010000281.1:0-1819 GCA_043751755.1 Bacteroidota bacterium
TAATCTTAAGGATTTGAAAGCCCTTCCAATGAGCGAAAGGGTCTACTTTCATGTACCCTTGTTCCGAAAGGGGGATTTGTGCTTGTGGCATGTTTTTAGGATTGAAAATTGAAAAATGATGACATTAAGGAACGCTATTTCAACTGTGGATAATTGTCTATAAGGAGAAAATGAACCATATTTCTCATTCTGTCTTGCAACTCTCTACACAAGGCATAATACGGGCTGGAATCCTCCAAATTGAGGTAAACAACCGCCACATATAGGGCGGTTGCTTCCGCATTGGATAGCTCTAATACAATATTGTCTTGCCGTCTTGCTTGCTTCATTTTGCACTCTTTCGCCAGATACTGCTTGTTGATAGTATCGATGTAATCGTTCATCAGCGTTACCGAAATGTACTCATGCGCCAGCATCAATCGCTCTGCTTTGTCTTTAGGGTACACTTCGGGAACTATCATTTCACTCGTCAAAATAAGCTCCAATAAACCCTGAAAAGGATAATTCCAGGCTACATGAATCTCTAATTTTGACTTTTTAACTTTGCTCATATTTCCGTTTGTATGTTGAAATTTGCCTCTACCCTACCCTGTATTTTCTTGAAAACAAGACTTGTTTCGTCTCCAAAGCTCAACTCAAATTTGCCCTCATTATCATATCGCCGTAATGTTACGGGCTTACATCTTGAGTGCTGCTCATTCAGTTTTTGCAAAACTGCCTCAAAATGTGCTTGCAATTCGGGGCTGGTTTTGTCCGTTAAAGTCCCGTAAAATCGCCTTATGTGCGCTTGGATAGCTGTTTGCAATTTATTCTTAGGCTGCAAAGTGTTTATTGTTATGTAATACATAATCGTTAATTTTTCGTTTTATAAAAATTCAAATTCCCCCTGCCCCAGTGCCTTTGTAATTAACCGTTTGCCTTCGCTTACCCTTCTCATTTTCTTCTCATAGGTTTGGGGTCTAATTTCTCCCGTTTTTTTCCTACTGTTTGCCTCTGATGCCAGCTTGCTCGCACCCGATACAGCAAGTAAAAGAACCGCTTCGGGTATATTTTTAAGCATTTCTGCTGTAATTACAGGCTCGTTTTCTGTAATTACAGTTTCCTTTTCTGTAATTACAGTAGCTTTTCTTGCCCGCAAATCGCTGTTTGTAATTACATTTTCGCAAGGAGCGGCGACTTCTGTAATTTTGGGCGGTGGCGGCGGCGGGGGAGCCTGCGGGGAAGTTTTCATTTGCGCCAATTCCCGTTGCAAACTCGAAGACAATACCTTTTCTCGCATAGGGACTGCGGGATGGATATGCCTTTTCCATGCTTCTGCGCCAACTCTGTCTTCAAACACTTTTACAAAAGGCGGAACTGTATCGAAATTAGTGGTTAGCTCTATTCTGCCATCAGGGAGTATTCTCTCTTGTGTGGATTGTGCAAGGGGTGGGGGAGTAAGAGGGGGAAAACCTATTTTGCCTGTTTGCTTGTAAGGTTCTTCTACATAGCTATCAGGTTCCCGACCTTCTTCTGCTACTTGATTCATCACAACGGCTGATGTATAATCTACCTCTTGCTTGTACACATCTCCTGCATCAAAGGGAATGTTTTTGAATATCTCCTTGCTATGCAGCCCTTTTCGCCATTCTTTCAGCTTGTTGGTTATCAACCTGCCGCAATCGTGCGACCACTCGCCCAATTCATGCCTTAGATTTTCCGTAAATGGGACCCGAAAATAACTTTCTTGTACTTCTACTTTATTCTCTACCCCAGCCGAATCATGGATAAATTCCTGCGTGATACAAGTGCCAATATACACCAAGTATAAGCCCAAAGA
>JAYUZN010000282.1:0-2746 GCA_043751755.1 Bacteroidota bacterium
TGGTATTTTACTGTGTTAAATGGGCTAGAATACTGCCGTTCCAAAATATATGTAGCAACGAATAGGACTCAACTTGAACAAATCGTATATATGTTACAATATGTTAAAATTGTAGCTTTAACAGTGAACAGTTAGCAGTGAACAGTTAGCAGTGAACAGTTAGCAGTTGGCAGTGAACAGTTAGCAATCAACTTTCAACTCTCAACTCTCAACTCTCAATTCTCAACTTCTTATGGACAATCACATACATTCTTCCAAAGCTCCCGAACCCGTAGGCTTGTATCCACATGCACGTAGAGTAGGGAATTTACTGTTTCTTTCGGGTGTAGGACCGAGAGAAAGAGGGCAAAAGCAAATTCCGGGCGTGGAATTAGACGCTGAAGGAAATATTATTTCCTATAACATAGAAACACAATGCCATTCTGTCTTTCGTAATATTCGATATATTTTGGAGGAAGCGGGTTCTTCGTGGGACAATATAGTTGATGTTACGGTTTTTCTTACCAATATGAAAGACGATTTCAAAACCTATAATCGCCTTTATGCGGAATATTTTAAAGACAATCAGCCTTGCCGTACAACGCTGGAAATCAACTGCTTGCCTACGCCTATTGCGATAGAATTGAAGGTAATTGCGACTATATGATTTTATATTTCACGCAGATTTTCGCAGATAAGAGCAGATAACGCAGATAAAGCAGATAAAAAAGCACAATATCTGCGTTATCTGCCAAAATCTGCGTTTATCTGCGCGCCCACCACATACCTGCCTTCGCTGCCAAAGCCCTCATTTTGAGCGAAATCGCATGAGGCGAAAAACCCTTATTTTCCTGCGTTTTCTTGTAAAAATTGACCTCATTTACCACATATCTGACCGCAAAATCGTAATAACGGCGCGGATAGGTTCGCTTAAAATCTCGGTCTCTATCCGTAGCAGCCTCCCAATCTATGACGTGAGTTTGCTCATTTTCAACCTCTTGAAACAATTCTGTCCCCTTTATAGGATAGGCAACCGTTATCGTAAAATGCGAAGGATTCGCAGATTTGAGGTGATGCACCGTTTCTTCAATATCTGCCTGCGTTTCGCCCGGATACCCCAACATTATAAACGTACCTGCTTCAATGCCCTTTTCTTCGGCAAGGCGAATCATCTCTCGGACTTTGTTCACATCTACCCGCCTATCCATCAAATCTATGACCTTTTGAGAGCCACTTTCTGCCCCAATCCAGACCCGAAAACAGCCCGTTTCTTTCAATAAATCTATCACTTCCTCATTCAAACGGTCGGCACGCGTTATACATTCGTAGGGAATAAGGAGGTTTTTTTTTGCCAATTCTTCCGCAAATTCCCGCAACCATTTATGACTTATCGTAAAAACATCATCTACAAACCACAGACTATCAGGCTTATACGCATCTTGAATGCTTTGCAACTCTGCCACGACTTTTGCCGCAGAAGTGCGCCGATAACTTAGCCCATACACCGCTCGACTACACCATTTGCAGGTATAAGGGCAGCCCCGCATAGTACTCACAGAAATCGCACTTTTGCCATGATGTTTTTTCCACGCATCTAAATATAAATGCAAATTCACTTTGTGGCGATTCGGCGGCGGCAAGACATCTATGTCCTTCAATTTTGCTCTTTCTGGAGTAAAAATAACCGCTTTTTCTGCCGAAAAATAAGCAATTCCTGCAATTTCTGCGAAACCTGCTTCTCTTTTTTCCAAAAACAAAGTAGCCAATTCCAAAGTCGTTTCCTCGCCTTCGCCTACTACAAGCACGTCTGCGCCAGCCTGCAAAAAGCCTTCTGCATTGTAGCGCACTTCGGGTCCTCCCAAAATGATTTTGGTTTCCTGTAAAGCCTCATTTTCTTTGACAAAATGAATGATTTTCAGCACATTAAGCTTTGTCATCAAATTGACATAGATAGCCAATATCTTAGGTTTTTGGCTAAGAATCTGCGTTTGCAAAGCCTCCATAGAGGCAAAAGTGCTATCAAAAACCTCGTTTTCTATGCCGTTTTTCTCCAAAAAAGCCGACAAATACAAAATGCCCAAAGGGATATAAGGGCGCATAATTTGTGCCTCTTTTGCATCTTCATAGAGAAAGTAACCATGCGTAAGCAGGAGTTTGTGTGTTTGCATAAAGCTTAGACATTGGCAAAATTGCTATTTTTTTAACTGTATATATTTGTCCTCACAATCCGAAAATTTGATATACTAAGCACTACGAAATCTTTTCAGAATAGATTATCATTCCTAAGCCTCTTTTGCGCAACCTAAAACTATTGCGTATTTTCGGACAAAGATAGCAAAAAACTTCGGTTTTCACGCAGATAAACGCAGATTTAGGCAGATTTCGCAGATAAAAACCGCTATTTTGTGAAATAATGGTGAATATTTCGTAATTTTGCGCCATTCGTAAAATGCGAAAATTTATCCTGTTCAAAGTACAATCATCTGCGAAAATCTGCGGTTAAATCTGCGAAAATCTGCGTGAAATCAACCAAAACAATCATGACCGAATACATAGAAATCGGCTACACATCAGGCGTTATAGGCATCAAAGGGCAGTTGCGCACAAAATTAGATGTGTTTGATATTCAGGAATATAAGAAGCAAAAAGAGCTATTTCTTGCCAAAAGAGGCAGCAAAGACCTTGTAGCTTATCCCGTAAATTCTGTGGAGATTCGCAGCAAAAACGAAATGATTATTTTGCTCGAAGGCATAGACAGCCGCGAAAA
>JAYUZN010000283.1:0-3254 GCA_043751755.1 Bacteroidota bacterium
TTTTGGAAAAGGAATGATGCTTAGGAACACGAAAAGAATAAAATCACAATTTACCACTAAGGCACAAAGAAAACTAAGAAAGAAAAAGCGTGGCTTAGATGTCTTCTTTTACTATATTGCTTCGTGTTTCTTCGTGTCTTAGTGGTGAGAAAATGGTAAGTTATTTAATTTTTGTTCCTTAGTGGTGAGAAAAATAGCAAGTTATTTAATTTGTGTTCCTCATCAAGTAAATTTCGTAAAGGGAAATAGCGGTTATGCGTATATTTCGACAATTTTTTCTGCCTCTCTTTCGCCCGACAAATATGCGCCATGCACTGTTCCGCGATAGTCGTGGGTTGTGTGTTCACCTGCAAAGAAAAGCCGGTTATTTATTTGTTGTTCAAAAGCCGCAAAATGGCTGGGACTTGAATTGACGGACGCAAAAGAGTAAGCACCTTTTGCGTAGGGGTCGCTTGTCCAACGACTGACTAAGATTTGGGAAGGATTGGGAATGGAATTGCCATAAATTTTGCGCAAAATGACCATAATTTCTGCCTCAATTTGTGCGTCAGTAAGGCTTTCTAATGCTAAACCGTAAGTTCCGAAGCCAAAAGTCATAAGCATATTGGCATTGCTAAATTTCTTGACATTCATTATATAGCTATACTTGCCTTTTGCATCTGTGCAGCAGCCCACATATTGCAGGTTTTCGTCCCAAAAAATGGTAGGAAATACCATCGCAATTTTGTTGGTATAGCCCATTTTGATGACAGAAATCGCCTCAGAAATGGGCGTAGGCAAAGCAGGGGTAAAGCCAATATTTCCTGTTTTTAGCACGCCTAAAGGCAAGGTACAAATCAAGTGTTTTCCCCTAAATTCGCCCTTACTTGTAGTAACAACCACCTCATCAGCCGCATGATTGATACTTTGTACCACCGTTTCGAGCCTTATATCCAAACCCGCAGCCAAATGATTGATGATGGCATCATAGCCATTGGGAAATAGGACATCTTTGCCTGGATAAGCCTCATCATCTTGCCAATATTGCGAAGACATCTCCTCTATAGAGCCGCCCGTATCAAATTCGGCATAAGCTCCTAATTGATATACCATAATGGGGTCGGTCAAATATGCAGGATTCACTTCTTGAATGGCATCTTTGAGGCTTTTGTTTGGGGCTTGAATGGCAGGCACATCTGTATTGAACAGTTTTTCGTAGTCTGCGTAATAAGTGTCCGTAGTAGTAGTCGGAATTAAAGCCCCATTTAGGTCGTAGATAGCCAAACTTTCGTCATCCGTCATAAAACGAGTTGCGCCTGCGTCATCTGCAATTTTGGTTATCGGGTTTTTCTTCACCGCATTTCCGGGTCCATGAATCCAAGATGCTCCCATGTCTGTGGCTACCCCCAAACTCCGGTCCGTAAAGATACGCCCTCCTGTTCGGGTTCGTGCCTCCAAGACAATGACATTCGTAAAGCCATTGTCTTTCAATGTTTTGGCGGCGGTAATTCCTGCCATTCCCGCTCCTAAAATGATAATTGCAGTATCATTTTTGGTTTTGTCTTTGCAGCCAGTTAGCAGGGTAGGTAACACAAAAGTACCTGCCGCCGCTGCCAATGACGTTTTAATAAATTCAATTCTGTTCATCAAGTTGAAATTATTTATACTCTGACAATTTTTGTGGAGGTATCATTTTGTAAAAATCTACTCACTTAACCTAAATATGTAGTTGAAAGTTATAAGTTGAGAGTTGCGTTGCATTGAGCTTGCCGAAATGAAAGTTAATTTTTGATAATCAATAAGATACATCGAAAATATATGTTTAGATTATTTCTTACTCGTACTTACACACTACGAGTAGTGCCGTAGGCACGAAATATTTATAGAAAATGGGATTTCCCCCCAATTTATCCCATTTTTCGTGCAAGCACGAAAAGTAAGAGGGGGCGGGGGACTGTTTTTTTCTATAAATATCGCATCCCTACGGGACTATAAAATCATCAACTTATTTACATTTCAGTCCTTATGTTTTGTGTTCCACAAAAATTGTCAAAGAATAGTGATTACTTCTTTTTCTTTTCCTCTTTTTTCTTTACCTCGTTGCCGTCTTCATCAAAATCAGGTTTTTTACCCGTTTTTTCTTTGACTTGTTTCTCCTTTTTAGGCGTTTTTTCCTTTGCAGGTTTTACCTCTTTTGTCTTTTTGGGAGTAACTTCTTTTTTAGGCGTTTTTTCCTTTGCAGGTTTTACCTCTTTTGCCTTTTTGGGCGCAACTTCTTTTTTGGGCGTTTTTTCCTTTGCAGGTTTGGTTTCTTTCTCCTTTTTGGGCGCAACTTCTTTTTTTGGAGCTTTTTCCTTCGCAGGTTTAGCCACTTTTTCCTTTCTCGAAGTTTTTTCTTTGGGCTGTTTTTCTTTCTTAGGTTCAACTACTTCTTCTTTTACTTCCTTCTTCGGCTCCTCTTTTTTAGGTTTTACCCCAAAACGAACTTCCTCTTCAGGGTCTTCTTTCTTTTTGTTAGCAGCAGGAATGACGACCTTAATTTCTTTGGGCGGGTCCCATGTTTCTTTGCCCTCTTTGGAAAGTTCCCCCGTTTTCTCGTCTATTTTCACATTGACAAAACCGTTGCGCAAGTCGCCTGAGCAACTTGTGTATTTGAACGGAACAACCGTTGCTCCTTTTGTATCAATCATGCCCCATTTGCTGTCTTTTTTGACCATGGTAACTTCCGTTTCTTTGGAAAAATCTTTGACCGCATCATATTTAATGGGAATGACAATTTTGCCCTTTACGTCTGTAAAACCTACTTTATTACCCGAAGTAACTGTGCCTAAACCGCTTCCAAAACGCCCAATATCCTCATATACACAAGGAATTACCTCGTCTCCTTCAGAATTGCGCAAGCCCCATTTTCCTGCAATCGTAACCCGAATCATGCCTTCGTCAAAGTAGCGAACTGTCATAATATCGGAAACATTGCGGGGCTTTGTACCCACTTCGTCAAATACAAAAGGCACAAGTTCTTGCCCCTCAAGTCCCAAAACGCCCCACTTTTGGTCTCTGCGTGCAGCAATTAAGCCATTGTCTATCGCCAAAATGTAGTCAAACTCAAATTTGGTCAATTCTTCTTCTCTATCATTGACCAATGCCCATTTTCTGTTTTTTTTGAGGGCAAACAGGTCTTTTTTGAGTTCTTTGTAATCCTCGTATTCCACGCTTATATCCACAAAGCCCTCATCATCAATGCGTCCCCACAAATCTCGCTGTTGCACCCACGC
>JAYUZN010000284.1:0-3590 GCA_043751755.1 Bacteroidota bacterium
ACATTCGGCTCATTTACTTGCACAGTTTGAAAACGGCGTTCCAACGCCTTGTCCTTTTCTATATATTTTTGGTATTCGTCCAAAGTTGTAGCCCCAATCGTGCGCAATTCGCCACGTGCAAGAGCGGGTTTTAGAATGTTAGCAGCGTCTAAAGCTCCCGAACTTCTGCCAGCCCCTACCAAAGTATGGATTTCGTCTATAAACAAAATGATACTTGCCTCAGCATCAACGACTTCCTTAATGACCGCCTTTAGCCTTTCTTCAAATTCGCCTTGAAACTTCGCACCTGCAATGAGTGCGCCCATATCAAGAGAAAAAATAGTCTTTGATTTCAAATTTTCAGGCACATCTCCCTGCACAATGCGCTGCGCAAGTCCTTCTGCAATAGCGGTTTTGCCTACGCCCGGCTCTCCTACCAACATAGGATTGTTTTTGGTGCGGCGGGACAAAATTTGCATCACTCTGCGAATCTCCTCATCTCTGCCAATGACAGGGTCCATTTTGCCTTTGCGTGCCATTTCGTTCAGATTACGGGCATATTTTTTTAAAGCATTGTATTTTCCTTCAGGATTTTGGTCTGTAACACGCTGTCCGCCCCGAATTTCGTCAATTACTTTGCGCAAATTCGTTTCTGTCATGCCCAATTCCTTCAAGAGTTTGCCTGTTTTGTCCTGCGCTTTGACAAGGGCAATGAGTAGGTGTTCAATGCTCACAAACTCATCTTGCATCTTGCCAGCGACTTGATTGGCGGTTTCGAGCAATTTATGCGTTTCAGAAGCATAAAATTGTCCGCCTACTGCGCCCGTAACTTTGGGCAAAGTAGCGACAAGTTCGGCTAATTTTTTGGCGAGAAAAGCGGGCTGTATATCTAATTTTTTCAAAATATAAGGCACGATGCTTTCTTCTGCCTCCAACAATGCTTGCAATACGTCTGCCGTTTCTACGGCTTGTCGCTGTCCTGTTTTTGCTAAGTCCGCCGCCTTTTGTATGGCTTCTTGGGATTTGAGCGTGAAATTATTGAGATTCATATTTTTCAGTTAGCAGTCATCAGTTAGCAGTTAGCTAACATGCAGGGTGGCGCTGCTGGTGCAAGCGTCCGCTTGTACCTCTTTCTTGAAGCGTCCGCTTCCCACTGCGAAGCGTCCGCTTCAAGGTGGCTGCCACAAGCGGACGCTTGCGGCAGCTATTCGATAGACCTTGCGCTGTGACGATAAGCTTGCTTCCTTCAAAATTGTGTCCAAACGTTTTTTTCTGACTTTTTGGCAGTTTTAGGCTTTTGGGGGCGACAAAATAGCAGGTTTATGTAATAGGATGGCGCACTTTTGAACAGTGCGCCACCCTAAAATAAGCATTCCTCCTATTCTTTCCAGAAATTGGCAGTCATTTTCCTGCCTTTTATATCTATTATTTCTAACAAATAACTTCCTTTTGCCAAAGAGAAAATAGGGATTTCGCTTAAATATTCATAAGAAGCTATTTTTTTCCCTGCAAATCAAAAAACACAACTTGCTTGACGGGAAGGCTATAAAGAATATGTAGGCTATGTTGCGCAGGGTTAGGAAAAAGGATAAACGCCTCTTTTAAGTCATTTTTGAGGCTTGTGCCAAAGCTAAATTCATACGCGCCTATATCTACCGAACTTCCATAGAAATGTTATTTTTGTCATATTTATAATTAGTTTTTGAGCGGAGCGATTTGAAGAACTGCATGAGAGTGGTTTTAAAATCGCTCAACTACCAAACAATCCTCTTAGCATATTGTTACAGAAAGAGGCTATCAGTCTTGTAATTTTACATCAAAATACTTTTTTGAAAAAAAAATATCTTTTTTTCTAAAATACCTCCACCTTTTCTCCAAAAATTACGTATATATGTAGGTATGATTTTACATATTCCCTACATCATTATTTTAATATGAAAAAATTATTATTTATAACATTTTTCTATTTGCTCTTACTGCCTTATGTCTATGCGCAAACATTGACATACAAAGTCCCTTTTCCTGCAACTGCTGCCGTTACGCATAGTTATGCCGTATGTTCTTATCCTTCAGAATACAAAAATATAACGAGTGAAAATGCAATGTTAACAGAAGTTTCGGCATTGTGGGATACTTTATATAGGAGTGAAATTATGTTACCCAAATATGATACCTTATCCGAAATGGTCTTGGTTTATCCCGAATATAGCTATTTAGAGTGGACAGGCGGCGATTCTTTGACTTCGATAAAGGAATATAATATCGCAAAAGATGAAATGGTGGAATATTTTTCGCCTATTTATATGCTCAAAAAAGAGCGAAAATTATTGGAGCCTGAAGGACAACGTTGGGAAAAAGGCTTGAAAAGTGCTTTTTGCCTTTCGTCAAACCCTGATGACTGTTCTACGGTGCGTCTCAGCCCGATTTTGGCGCAATATGCTTTTGTAAAATACCCTGAAACGGTGCGAGTTGCGCATAAAATCGTGCGGAAAGCTGGGGTAGAAACGATGGAGGAGCTAACCGAAAATTCGCCTTATATATGTAAGGTACATGTTCCTGCGCAATACAAAATGCTGCGAAAATATGTGCCACAAAGTGAGCCGTATATTTTGGTCAGTCAGCAAATAATTCCTGCTCGCACTCAAAATGAGGACGGGGAAGATATAACACTTGTGAGGACAGGAGGCATGGCAGATTGGCGCGAAATGCCTTGCTGTGAGTGTATTAGCGACATTCCGCAGATAATTCATATACAACGCGCCCTCAAAGACAAGGGCTATTACAAAGGAGAATTGGATAATATTCTCAATGCAGAGACAAAAGCCTCTTTGAAGCAATTTCAAAAAGACAATGATTTGAGCGTGGGAAAATTGGATACAGAAACGCTGACCGCGCTGAATGTGCAGTAATTGAATATCCTATTATAAAGTGGCTCACTTTTAAAAAGTGAGCCACTTTATAATGATTAGGCTTTTACGCCTTTTGCGTCAAGCAAGTCTTTGGGTTTTGCCTGTGTTTTGGTCAGTTGGTCTTTGGCGGCATCTCCCATTTTACAGTTTCCGGTAAAGATAGCTCCTAATTGTACCACCAATTTTTGCGTAAATATGTCTCCAAATATTTTGCCCGTTTTTTCGATTTGCAACAATTCGCGCGCCAATACATTTCCCTTCACTTCGCCTTCTACAATGACATTTTTGGAATCTATGGTTCCTTCAATATAGCCGCTCGCGCTCACTACTAAACGAGAGTTACAAGTAACTGTACCGATAATTTTACCTTCGATACGCATATCTCCTTCCGCATTGATGCTCCCTACAATGACGGTTCCTGACGCGATTGTATTGAGTCCACCTGTGCCTCCCTGCGATTGTGGAGCAGCTGGCTTGCTCCCGTTAGATTCGTTTTTGTTTCCAAACATATTTATAAGGAATTGAAAATTAAAGATTGAGTACTATTTAGATAAAACAAGTATCAAAAATAGCTATTACAAAGCGCAAAGGTACGTTTTTTTTCCTGCTGTAAAGAAAAAAGAGCTAAATTTTTCGCTTTTGAGCCTAAAAAACCGCAAAGTTCGCAAAGGAAGCCCACGCAAAGGGCGCAAAGTCGGCAAT
>JAYUZN010000285.1:0-15742 GCA_043751755.1 Bacteroidota bacterium
GCAATATGTGGGATTTTGACCAACATTTGAACCAAAGCTCCACTTTGTATAAACTCGTAATTATGAGGACGTTCGGAGGCATGTATCTCTTTTCCTAACAACAAATCTATGTAATCATTTCTTCTGAACGTATGGAATTGCTTGCTTGCACCCGTAACGCTAAAAGGATACTCTTTGTGAATGGAAAATGCCCCTACACTGTCTTTTTTAGAATAATACAGGACCATTTTCGTGTCGCTGCTTTGCAAACTCATGTACATAATCGCTCCCGGCTCGCGCGAAGTGAAGCCCGATATAGGCGCAGTACCCACATATAAGCCTTTAAAATATTTGAGAAAAATGGCATTGTCCCCCAAGCTATCTGCTGGCGCAAACAGGATTCTTTCTCCAATAGAATTGTCTAAACGAACACTCAAATTGGACAAAATACTTGTATTTTTGTTGATGAGTTTTCCATTTGCTAAGTCTTTCGGTTTGAGCAAAAGGCTATCCTTAGAGGAGTATTTGAGGGTATCGTCAAAACTTTGCGCGATTTCATAGACACGAAGGGTTTGCGGGGTTTCTATTCGCCCAAAAAAACCGACAATATCTAACTTCAATACGACTGAATCTAAGCGCAAACTGTCTGCACTTCCGAAGTCTAATTTCGTATTGGGAAAACGAAATTGCGCATAGCTGCCAGCGTCTATTCTGCCCAAAAGGGGGTCAAGATAATTGCCAAATACATGAATATCATTGGCATAGGTAACTACGCTATCTATGACTTGCGTTTCTAATTCGATGGTAGCAGTATCTGTAACAATGATGCCTACTAACTCACTTTCAGGCAGTACTTCTATGCCTATCTTGTTTGGGTCTTTGCAAGCAGCAAAAACAAAAATAGCTGTTGAGCAAAATATGCTCAACAGCTTTCTCGAAAAAATATGTTTCACACGTAATCGCATTATGGTTGCAGTTATGTTAAGAGAGTTGGTATTTCATGCAGATTTTCGCAGATTAAACCGCAGATTTTCGCAAATGAATAGGGTGATTGTAGTCAAACTATTGCTAATCTGTGAGAATCTGCGTCTATAATCTGCGTCATCTGCGTGAAACTATCTCAAAATCTCTGCAAAGATAGCGATTAATTCGATATGGTTGCATATAACTGATGGTATTTTTCGGCGTAGTCTGATTGTTCAGAGTCGATAAACACGTCAGTTTCACCACTTTTGCCTGCTTTGATATGCGATTCTAATGTTTCGTTAATGCTCGCATGTCCTTTGGTAACGGCATCAGACATGGCTATACCGCCTTGACACAAGCCGATATAGTTGTTTTCGCCAAAATTGCCTAATGTTTCGTCATTAATGCCATCAATGCGCATTTTGTCCAAGAAATTACCTACCTTTTCGTTCTCAAAGTCATTTTTATACAAGGTAAAAACGATTTTGGTGTTACGGAACATCGGGTCATTTTGGTAGTGTGTGCGAAGATACAATGGCAGGAATGAGGTCATCCAATCGTGGCAATGAATGATGTCTGGCGACCAGCCTAATTTTCTTACGGTTTCGATAACGCCTTTGCAAAAGAAAATGGCACGTTCATCATTGTCGAGGTGAAAAGTATTGTCGGTTGGGTTGGTGAGCGTAGATTTACGCTTAAAATAGTCTTCATTGTCGAGAAAATATACCTGAAGACGGACGTTGGGGATAGAGGCTACTTTGATGGTAAGCGGTTTTTCTTCGCCTGCGACTTTGATATTGATGCCAGAGAGCCGCACTACTTCGTGCAGACGATTGCGACGTTCATTTATTACCCCAAATTTGGGCATAAAAATGCGTATGTCGTGTCCTTTTTCCTGTAACTTTTGCGGGAGAGTACGCATCAAATCCGCAGCAGAAGTAATTTTTAAGAACGGCTCTATCTCAGATGTAACAAAGAGAATTCGAAGTTTTCTATCCATAATGAATTAGATAAATTTAATTGGATTGAGAATATTGTTGAAATATGTGGCAAAAATACAAAGAAAAATTTGTTTTTCCAAATATATAGCCTTAAAATCCGCCGCGCTTGCATGTGGTTTATTTTATTTTGTGAAGTATTGGGAAAAAGGGGTACTTTTGTGCTGGAATTTCGCGCAGATTTTCGTAGATAGGGACGCAGATTTAACGCAGATTAAAGAAAAATAGCATTACACAATCTGCGGAAATCTGCGTGAAACAAAAAAAACTATGACCGACAACGACACCATATTAGAATCCCTCCACAATGACTTTGAAAAAGTGAAGGAATCGCTGCGTTTTGTGGCAAAAAAAATCATGGACGAAAATATTTCTGATTTTCCTATTTTTGTAGCTTCCTACGAATGGATAGAAATTGGGAAACCTATTTTTAACCGCGAAGAAATAGAATTGAATTGGTTTTTCTTTGTGTCTTTTGTAGAAGAATTTGAAAAACGCAAACTCATTCTGCGCAACAAACTCAAAGATTTTGAAGCAACGTATGGAGATGCGGAGGAAAAAGCCTGCATTTTTCTCATCACTGAAACAGAAGCAACTTTTATTTTTATTCCTTATTAATCGTAATAGAGTGGCTCACTTTTAAAAAGTGAGCCACTCTATACGCTCCTATTCGCTCTTATGAACATACTTATCAGCAATGATGATGGCATACAAGCCCCCGGTATTTTGACTTTGGCAGAAGTGGCACGTGAATTTGGCACAGTAACGATTGTCGCCCCTAACAGCCCGCAAAGTGCGATGGGACATGCCATTAGTTTGGGCAAACCGCTACGTATATATACGGAGCATTTGGCAGACGGCTCTATCGGCTATGCTTGCAATGGCACACCTGCGGATTGTGTGAAATTGGCTACAGGCGTTTTGCTGAAAGGAAAGCTACCGACGTTGGTACTTTCAGGCATCAATCATGGCTCGAATTCTTCGGTCAGCAGCATTTATTCTGGCACGTTGTCTGCGGCAAGAGAAGGGGCAATTCAAGGGATTCCTGCTGTGGGTTTTTCGGTGTTAGACCATCATCAAGGGGCTGATTTTAGCGAATATAAGCCCATTTTGCGCAAAATTATCCAAAAAGCAATTTCGCAGCCGCTTGCAAGTGGCGAATTGTTAAGTGTGAATATTCCTCGTATTCCTGCGGCAGAAATAAAGGGTATCAAAGTTGTACGGCAAGCGATGGGCAGGTGGGTAGAGGAATTTGAGGAAAGAAAAGACCCTTTTGATGAGCCGTATTATTGGCTTACAGGGAAGTTTTTGTTGCAAGATACGGACACAGACAATGATGTGGCGGTGCTGAAAGAAGGCTATGTGTCGCTCACGCCTATGATGCACGACTTGACGGATTATAAGCAGCTGGAAGTTGTGAAGAAGTGGGATTTTTGAGGGTTGTTTACCTAAATAATCACTTTTTTTCTAAGAACTACGGAAAAGTATATATAATTGAAAACCTGTTGTTTGTGTTTAATCCCGTAGGGATGGCATATTTATAGAAAATGCCCCCTCTTATAGATATTTCGCTCCTACGGAGCTAGAAGAATGTGGGACTTGGGTATTTCTATAAATATTTCGCCTCCTACGGGGCTACCCATTCTGCAATGATAATCTGTGCAGAAAAATTTCCATAGTTCTTAGTTTTTTATCCTAAGAATGACGGCGAATAGGAAACTTTGACAAAGCTATTGAATTGTATGTAAAAAAAAGCAGGCAATTTCTCTCAAAGAAACTGCCTGCTTTATATCTGCTAAAAATAAGGTTGCGCACTTTTGAAAGGTGCGCAACCTTATTAAACGTAAAGCGAAAATTAACCGCCTTTTTGCATTTGACTTCTCAAACTTCTTGGAATCTCCACACTTGCTACGGAAGCCGTTTTGGGTGAAGTTACATCAATTCCCACGAAAGGAACGTCTTTTACCAAAATGTTGCCCCCCAAATCCATGGCAGTAACCTCTATGTCCACGCTCGAAGGAAGATCTTGTATAAAACCTTTTACTTTGATTTTGCGGAGTTTTTGCATCAGTTTTCCCCCTTTTGTAACGCCTAAAGCAGTACCTGTAAGGTTGATAGGTAGCGCAACTTCTACTTGTTTGTCTGCGACTACTTTTTGAAATTCTACATGCGACATCCTGTCTGTAACAGGGTGAAAGTCAGCTTTTTTGACGATCACTTGGTACGATTCTTCGCCTTCTACGATGATATTTACCAAATACGTTTCAGGGCTATACAAGACCTTGTGCAGGTCGAGATATTCCGACTTGATGTGTGTAGCTTCGCCATTGAAATACACAACGCAGGGGATCATATTGCTATTGCGTAACGCTTTGCTACCTGTTTTCCCCAGCTCTCCTCTGTGAGCCGCCTTTAAATCAATTGTTTTCATTCGTTGTGAGAAATAAAAATATAAAAAATACGATTTTACAAAGTTTAACATTCAAAAAATGCTCGAATTAATTAGTGAGCAAATGCAATGGCAATTATTCTGCTTTCAACCGAAATAGGCTTGGTTAGCAGCTGTTTTTTACGCAATTCATCGGCTTTGAGTTGTGCTTTATATATCCTAATCCTTTGAATCGTTTCTGGACTTAGGTAAATGCGTTTAGCCAACTCGTCATTCAATAATTTGTTTTGATGGTTCATGATGATGTGAATTTGGAGATAGTGCGTCTGTCGTATTATTTAAACGTTCCTCTTGAGCATTTAGTTCATTTTCTGCTACCAATTCCTCTGGGCTTTTTTCAATAAAACCCACATAAATCAATGAATTAAATTGTCCACTTACCAATAAATTTATAAAGTACCCTGATAATAAACTTACTAATTCCTCATATTCGGTCCCAAATATATTTGTTTTTTGGACATTAGGCAAAAAACTAGCCATTAAATCATAATCTATCACATATCCATGGTCTGGGCAGCCATTTATTAAATAGTCTATCAGCAATATTCGGTCATTTTCAGAAAGTTCCCGATTAAATATTGTTAATACTTTACTTGCATATTGTTCTCCTATAGCCAATTTTCTACGCTTATCGCCCAATTTGTAGGGATTTATTTGCTGTAGTAAAGGTTCATAAAATTTGGCAAGAAAATCTAATATTTGTTTAGATAATTCATTTTTATGAATAGGAATATTTTCGCTTGAATACAGGCTTGTAAACATAGAATAATAGAGTTCTAAAGAACGCGCTTCTATTCTTTTGAGGGAATGTTCATCATTTAAAGCACTTTCGCGTTCAAAGTCTGGGCTATCATCACGCTCTTTCGGAAGCTGAATATCTAAGGGACCAAATTCAGCAAATTCATCCATAATGATATTTGTTCCGCCTAATGATAATAGGGTTGCAGCACTTTTAGCCCAAAATGGAATAATTATATTTACAGTTGTATAGTTTTTTCTTAGGGTTCTAATGATTCGATAAGCATCGGCAGGGCTACCACCAGCAGAATTAACAATAAAATCAATTTCTTGCATGGAATCGCCTTGCTTTTTTTTTTGTAAAATAGCATCTCTCACATTAATCATACTTACGGTATGAACTCCACTTGAAAACAAGAATTGAGGAACTTTCCGTAATTCAGCTATTTTTATAATTATTTCCTCTATAGTCAATTCTTTCATAATTTAGGTATATTTATTTAAACAAAGAACTAATCGATTCAAAATGGTGAATCTTATGAATCGTTTTGGCAAAAAGCGGCGCAATACTCAACACTTTGATTTTAGGAGAACTTTGTTTCAAGGGAATCGTGTCCGTTACCACAAGCTCCTCCAATTTCGAGCCATTGATAGTGTCGTAGGCTTTGCCAGACAGGACAGGGTGCGTACAAATTGCCCTCACCGAAATCGCCCCTTGTTCCAACAAAATCTCCGCAGCCTTCGTCAAAGTTCCCGCAGTGTCCACCAAATCATCTACTAATATCACATGTTTTCCGTTCACATTGCCAATAACGCGCATAGAAGATACCTCATTTGCCTTTTCTCTATGTTTGTCAATTATCGCTAAATCTGCATTTAACGCCCTTGCATATTTCCTTGCACGATTTGAGCCGCCAATATCAGGCGATGCAATGCACAAATTGTCTAAGCCCAAATCTTGCAAATATTGCGTAAACACCACCGAAGCGTCAAGGTGGTCTAAGGGAATGTCAAAAAAACCTTGAATTTGTCCTGCATGTAAATCCATCGTTACAACGCGGTTTGCGCCTGCCGCCGTCAGGATATTTGCCATCAATTTTGCCCCCATAGAAACACGAGGCTTCGTTTTGCGGTCTTGACGGGCATAGCCAAAATAAGGCGTAACGACAATAACTTGTTTGGCAGAGGCTCTTTTTGCAGCATCTATGAGCAGCAGCAGTTCTATCGTATTATCCGCAGGGGTAAATGTGGATTGCACTATAAAAACATTGCAGCCCCTAACCGATTCATCGAATGAGGGCTGCATTTCTCCATCGCTGAACTTCTGAACGGTGATTTTACCGAGCGGCGTTCCATAATGGTCTGCTATTTTTTCTGCTAAATATTGAGATGCCGAACCCGAAAATATTTTTACTTGCGTGTTCATTTAGCGTGTGTTTGGTTGGGCGAGGAGGATTCGAACCCCCACCAACTGAACCAAAATCAGTAGTACTGCCCTTATACTATCGCCCATCAATTTTTCAATTGTGGTGCAAAGGTACGACTATTTTGCAAACTTGCAAATTTTTTTTCATTTTTTTTCTAAAAAACTTACTTCCGCATTTTTACAAAAATATAACTCCCCTTTTCTGAACCCCAAACTTGCTTGTCATCTGCCCCAAAACCCCTATCCCACGACAAAATCCTATCGTCAAAGATAACGACTTCCGAAGTCGCATACGTAGAGCCGCGCAAGCTGCTCAAACATTCTTTGCCGGGTGTGCTGCCATAATACAGCCCTTTTTTATTTCTATGCAAAGAAATGGCGCAGCCTTCTCGCGAAATAAGCGAATCGGGGGTAAGTCCCTGCAAAGGACTCAATTTCTGCCATTCTCCTGCAAAACGAAGGGGCGAATTCATTTCATACACTTGACTTATCACCGTTTTTTTGTCCTGCTTATAAACATGATACACGCGTTGCCGATAGGGTTTATCCAACTTTTTGGCAGAAGCTTGTTCCACATATATCCAATTTCCGTCTTTGCGTTCTGTCCACATCTGCTTCATAACCAAGCGAATATTGAAGAAATTGGTGTCCCCTGTGGCTTGCCCTTCGGACGAAAACATGCCAGACATTCTCTGCCGCAATATTTTCAGGTCTTTTTTGCGAATGGGCAATTGTTGTTTATACATTTTGTTTATAAACAGCTCATTTTGAGGGTCATCTGCTTTGTGCGTAACATTATAGCAGACGTTTTTCCAGCCTTTTTTGAGCTTACTTTCTTGCGGAGGCGTTTCAGTTTGCGCCATCATGCTGCTTGCTCCTATCCACAAGAGGATAAATAATGTGTTTTTCATATAAAAAGTAGTTGTGGTTCTCGCAGCGTTGAACAGATTTAGGCAGATAGCGCAGATGTATTCTTTTTATCTGCGTGAATCTGCTCTCATCTGCGAAAATCTGCGTGAAATCCCTAAAAAGAGTCCTAACATTTCTCCCATTCCCCCTCCGCGTTTTTGAGCCACATATCCATAAATTCCACACATTCTATTGGCATCACACCGTATATATGCGGAAAAAGTTCTTCATTTGTCGCCGCTTCCCACTTCAATTTTGGGCGCACCCGCCGTTCTACAATCGCCAATATCAGCACTTCTGTAGCCTCTGCAAAGTGTCTTTTGAGCGTTTCGGGTAGTTGTGCTTCTGTGGAACAATGAATAAAGCCCTCCGAATCGAGTGAAGGGTGGCGATATTTGCCGATTTCGGCGGCACGTTCCCACAATTTTGGCGAAGTTATGTGGTATATTAGCATAAGATATTTTGGGCAAAGGTAGGATTTTTTTGGCAAAATGGGAGAAAAATCGTATCTTTGTGCGTAAATTGAATGGTAAATTATGGCAAAACAAAATAAAGTAAAAGCGTATCAAGAAGCAGAACTCATCAAGATGTTTGGCTTGACTCGCATTGCAGGCAATGACGAGCATCCCCTTATGCAAGAGTGGACAACTTGTACGGCAACCTTCAATCAAGGGGAGCAGTATATTTTTGATTTGATTACCCGCGACTTGATACGCAAAATAGTAGGCTGGAATGAGGAGATGTTAAAGATGAATTTTATCGCTTTTGTCTTAGAATTAGGGCATTTGGGCGAAACAGAACGCTACAAAACTTATTACGAAAACACGATAGAGGCGACTGTTCAAAACTATTTTTTGAAAGTAAAGGCAGACATGGTTATCGCAAAAGGGATTTTAGAAATTGCAGAAACGCCCTATTTTTATTTTCAAGAATATAAGAAGGTAAAAGACCCAAAAGGAGATGTTACAGGGCAGTTGTTAGAAGCATTTTTAATTGCGCAAGAAAAAAACAAAAATGAGAGACCTATATATGGTTGCACAGTGTTTGGCAGGGAATGGGAGTTTTATATTCTCATGGGAAAAGATTTCTGCGTTTCGCGTCCCTATTTATGTACGACAAATAGCGATTTGATTCAAATTATCGCCATTTTACGCAAGTTTAAAGAGATTTTGGAGACGAGATTGTTGGATTGATTTTGCGAAATTATTATCATTTTTGTATTTTTATAACAAGTAACTAAGCACTTAATCATGGCAAAACAAAATAAAGAAAAAGCCTATAAAGAGGCAGAACTCATAGAAATGTATAGCTTAAATCGGCTCACAGGAAATGGCGAACATCCTCTCATGGAGGAATGGACGAATACTATGACAACCTTAAATGCCGGCGAACAGTATATTTTTGACTTGATTACAGAGAATTTGGGCGGGCAAATTATGGGCTGGAATGAGGAAATGTTGAAAATGAATTTTATCGCATTTGTATTAAAATTGGGCTATTTATCGGAAACAAAACACTACAAAACCTACTATGAAAGCATGATAGAAGCCACTGTAGGACAGTATTTTCTGAAAGTAAAAGCGGATATGATGATTGCAAAAGGCATTTTAGAAACGCCGAAAACCCCTTATTTTTATTTTCAAGAATATACCCCCCGCTTCCCCCCTATTAGGGGGGAGGTGGGGGGTAAAGACCCCAAAGGAGATGTTGTAGGGCAATTGTTGGAAGCTTTTTTGATAGCACAAGAAAAAAATAAAAATGATAAGCCCTTATATGGTTGCACTGTCTATGGCAGGGAGTGGGAGTTTTATGTCATAGAAGGAAAAAATTATTGTATTTCAAAGGTGTATAACTGCACAAATGATGGAGACTTGTTGCAAATTATCGCTATTTTACGCAAGTTTAAAGAGATTTTGGAGACGAGATTGTTGGATTAAAACAAAATCCCAACCTTAATCCTTCCCATCACAGGCGGCATAGGATAAGCCCGAATGACCTCATAATGCTTGTTTCCGATATTTTCGGCTTGCATCGTTATGTTAAAATTTGTTTTTTGCCAAGAAAAATGGTATTCTGTCCCCACATCTATGAGATGATAAGCAGGTAAAAAGGTGCTTTTTTCATTTTGCAAAGCCGAAAAACGCCAGCCCGAATAGTTGCCATTTAGGTAAAATTGCCATTTTCCCCAATAAAAACGATAGCCATAATTGAGCAATTCCAAAGGCGTATAAGGCAAAATAGGATGCGGATTATGGGTCAAATCTACGGCTTTTTGCAAGGTATAATTGAGGTAAAGATGCTGTTTTTTGCCTATTTTTGCCTCCAAACTGTATTCAAAACCCAGCGTTTGTGTAAGCCCAATTGCTTGTGTACTCCAGCGCACAGGCGTGAGCGGAACAGAGATGATTTTGTCCTTCGTTCTATTGGCAAACACGTTGATTTTGAAGGAGATAGGAATAAATATTTTTTTTTGCAATGAAAAACCCATATCTCCACTATATATCTTTTCGGGCTTCAAATCCGCATTTCCGTAGCCAAAATAATACAATTCATTGAAGGCAGGAATCCTTTTGCCATGAATGAGGTGGGCAAAAAAGGTCATGTTTTTCTCGGTAAAAGTGCCGCCCAAACTCAGATTTCCCAGTACGCCATATTGCGAAAGGAGATTGAGCCTTATCAATGTATGTGTCTGCCATTGCCCCCAAAAACCTTGATGTTCTACGCCCACATTTCCCTGCCACCTCTCCACTGAATAAACAGGGCGAAAACGAATAGCAAGATTATTGCCTTCCAAATAGCTGTTTTCTACTTGAAAAACGCTGTGTATGAGCTGTTTATGAAAAATATGAGAAACCTGCACCTGCCCCAAAAAGTATTGATTTTTGTAAATAGCTGTTTTACCTGACTCACAAGCCTCCATGTTATTTGCATGTTGATTGAGGGTAATTGTGATGCGAGAGGGCTGCCAAAGGCTGTTTATTTTTTGGGGAGAAATGGTAAGTTGTGCATATTGAAACACGTCTTTTTGCTGCAAACTATCGCCATTTGCCTGAGTATTGCCCGTAACTATTGGGTCAGGAACGCCTTGTGTGCTGCGAAAACCTGTGAGAAAATAGGCAAATTGAAAGGTAGGCGAAATGTCGAAATTGTATTGCGCCTGATATTGCTGCGAACGAAAACCTGCATTTTCACGCATGCCTTTTTCACCATTGATTTCGTAGGGAAAATTGTCTTTTGCAGCGATATTTTTGTAGCCCATTTGCAGGCGCATTTTCTGCCATTTAACGCCCCAATTTACGCCTATTATTTTTTCTCCATACAAACCTAAGCCTGCCTCTAAGGACTTTTTCGGCTTTTTATTTTGCAAACTTACATTCACATTTCCCCCCAACGGATTCACAGCAGCATTTGCAGGTGCGCGACAGACCGCGACCTCGTCATAGTTGTCCAAAAAGAAATTTGCCACATTCACCGTCCCCGATTGTGGGCTTGTGTAAGGCACATTATTTATCGTAAAAGTGCTTTGTTGCGTAGAAAAACCTCGAAATGACACCGTTTTCACGCCGCCATGCCCGCCATAATTGCGAATATATAAGCCTTCTGCCTGTTTCAAAACGGCATCTATTGACAAGCCTGAAACGCCAAAACTTTGCAGAGAGTCTTTGGCAAAAACCGTTACTTCTGGGCGAGCATTGCGAAAATGATGCAAAATACTGTCTGTTATTAGCACATTTTGGGTACTAAATGGCAGGCTGTCTGTTTGGGCAAAAAGATAGCTGGGCAGGAGAAAAAAAAACAGGAATTTTGTCATGAAGCGTTTTCGTTTCAACCGAATTTTCTACTAAACCTGTCATTTCTGTGAGAAATAACAGGTTTAGTAGAAAATTCATGCAAAATAATTAATTATACCATTCTAACACCACAATTCCATTCAATACTCCTCCATTTCCAAATCCTCCGCCAGTCGCATAAATAGTAAATTGCGTTTCGCCTACTTGATTATTGGCAGGGAAATAATCAACAGGCTTAAAGTTAAAATCTTTAATTATGTCATCATTGCTGTTATCAGCGTCCCAAAAACGCAAACGATAATTTTGCGTAAAATTCGTGAAAGGAATTACCGTATTTACGATAGTGCCGCTTGTCCCTTCTTGCCATAAAAAGGGAAGATAGCTTTGAACAATATTAGCTTTTGCGCTAGAATTCGTGTAATTAATGCCTAAATCATCAGATACTTCAAAATAACCATCGGCATACCTATTGTCCCCTAATTCATTGTCGTCCCAATACCAAAAAGAAGTAGCATTGCCGGGATAAATGGGAAATTCACTGATAGAAATGAGCTTAATTTTGCATTTTGAAGGGGGCAGTGCGGATGAGTTCCCAATCGTAACCAATTGCTGAGTCGCATTTCTTTTGCCCGTCCCTGTGGTAACAGTGAGGGTAGTGGTATAATTTCCGCCCGCATTGTAGCTATGCACCGCATCGCGCGTACTGCCATTTGTACCGTCCCCAAAATCCCAAAGGTACGTTACAATATCCGTTCCTGTAGAGGTATTTTGAAAAGTTACGACACAAGTTGCTTGGCAGTTATTGTTCGTTATTGTAAAGCCCGCAACAGGAGCTACATCAGGTTCTGTAGGTTTGCAAGCAGCTACAAAAATAGCAAGCATGAGTAAGAAAAGCAGTTTTTTCATAAAAATGTTGGTTGTTAAACATAAAGATTTCTGTACAAAAGTAGTCTTTTTTTCTTAGAAAACATAGTTCCAGTTTTACGCAGTTACTTATGCCAAAAAAAAACTTGTTTTTTGAGTGTATTACTTGGATAGAATTGCCTTTTTGTGTTGCTTTGCATGTCTGAAAAGGGAGATTTTAGCAGATGACATGCTTCTATTTTTGACAAGATTGACCAGATAAACAAGATTGAAGATAAGATAGATTTCATTTTTCATTTTTCAGCACGCAGATTTTCGCAGATGAAAGCAGATTTCGCAGATGTATTGTTCTCATTTCTCATTTCTCCATTACATATATGCACGTTTTACCAGAAGAAATATTGCGCCTCCTTATCTCCATTGTGTTAGGAATGATAATGGGCATAGAAAGAGAGTATCGAGGCAAAGCCGCAGGGGTGCGCACAATCGCCTTGATTAGCTTCGGCTCTTGCTTGTTTACCTTGCTTTCTGCCAAGTTAGGCGCGTCAAGTCCCGACCGTATTGCGGCAAATATTGTTACAGGGGTAGGTTTTTTGGGGGGCGGCGTGATTTTCAAAGACGGGCTAAATGTAACAGGGCTTACTACGGCTTCCACCATTTGGATTGCCGCCGCTTTGGGAATGTCTATTGGCACAGGCAATTATGTCATTGCAGTGGGCGGTTTAGCGATGGCAATTGTTGTGTTATCTACGTTTGAATACATCAGAGAAGTGATAGAATTTATTAGAGAATCAAGAACTTATGAGATAAAATTTCATATTACGCAAATCACGCCCGAAGAATTGGAAGTCGTTGTACAGGAGGAGTTTGGCATCAATCATAAATTGCAGAAGTTGGTCAGGGACGGCGAAATGGTAGAAGTCGTTTATGAGATTTATGGGCGGGAAAAGAAGCTCAATCATTTCAACGAATGGCTGAATAAAAACCCTAAGATTCAATCGTTTAATTATTGATTTCGCGCAGATTTGCACAGATTTAACCGCAGATTTTTCTATATCTGCGAAAATCTGCGTCCCCATCTGCGTTAATCTGCGAGAAATCTTACAGAAACCCCCAAATCAATCGCAGATAAAACAGCGGATTTCGCAGCCTTTTTCGCATAATTGTATCATCAAAAATGACCTCCAAAGTCTCCATTAATAGCTTATTTTTAGGAGCTTTGTTCACAAACCAATTAATCAGGCGCGGATATTCGCAGGCATATTGCAAATAGGTACTAAACTTCAGCTCATTTCCCATGGTTCTATGCACTCTTTTTGTGTAGTTTTGGTAAAAAAAAGCCTCCGAAAAATCCCCTTTTTCTAGCGCCAACTTTGCAGCATCTGCCGCTAACATACCCGAATACAAGGCATTTCCTATGCCTTCGCCCGAAGCAGGATCCACCAAAGAAGCCGCATCTCCGATAAGCATAAAGCCTTTTCCTGCCAAAGTTGTTAATTTTGACCCCATCGGAATCCCCCAACCTGCTATATTCCCTTGCATAGTAGCCTCCGAAAAACGTTCTTTCAAATCGGGGTGAGTGGCAATAAGTTTGAGAAAAGTCTCCCGCAAATTGACCTTGTGCTTGCTCACATAATTGGACATCATGCCTATGCCTATATTCGCTGTGCCGTCTGGCAACGGAAAAATCCAAAAATAGCCCGGCATCAAGCCTTCCAAAAAATAAAATTCCATGAATTGCTTTTCGTGCAGGTTTTTTACGCCTGAAAAATAGGCACGAATGGACGCACAATAATGCGCAGGGTCTTTTTTTTGCGGCGCAAAGGTCTTTTTTACAATGCTTCGGTCGCCGTCTGCCCCTATTATAAGGTCGCAAGTTGCGGTAAAAGTTTCATTTTTATAGGAAAAAGTAAGCAAAATGTCCTTTTCCTGCTGCACAATTTCCGTAACACTTGCCCCATATTTCACTTCTGTATAATCAGGCAAAAAAAAGGTGTGCAAAAAAGCATCAAAATCCTTGCGTTTGCAGACCCACAAAGGCGCGTGAGCGTATTTGGCAGGCGGAGAAGTGAGGGGAAATTCTGCCCTTTTGCCATTCGGCGCAGTAACAACGCCGCCCCATGAGCCATTGAGGGTTTCTTTTTGCATAAAAGAAGCCCCTATATTTTCGTCAAATTTCTTCAAAACATGCAAGACTTTTGGGGTAAGCCCGTCTCCACATGTTTTTTCTCTCGGAAAAAGGGCTTTTTCTAAGAGTAAATGCTTGATTTTGTGTTTGCCCAAAAACAAAGCTGCCCCACTTCCTGCGGGACCTCCGCCAATGATGATGACAGGATAATGTGTGTTATTTTGAGTAAACATCTGTAAATATTTTTTTCTTTTCCTGATGTTCCATGCCGCAAAACGCATCTGTACAGGCAGGGAAAAAATGTTTTGAAACGATACTTTAAACGGGAGTAACTATTTAGGTAGGCAACCACTTCGAAGGGTTGCTTACTCAAACGAATTTAGTTTCGCTGCCCTTCGAGTGGTCGGAGACCCTCGAAGCGGCTTTAACCTGAATAATTACAAACGGAATAAATTTTCCTTTAAACATGTCATTTCTTGAAGAAATGACATGTTTAAAGGAAAACCCTGCGGGAACCTCGCAAAGAACTCAAATCAAGTTTGTTATCCAACTCAAAAAGCCATTTCTGATTTCTTGGCTCAAAATAGGGGCAAGAATCACGCCTGAAAGCGCGCCCCAAAGGTGAGCATCATGTCCTATATTATCATTGCCTTTTTTCGCAGCGTATTGACTATAAGCCATATACAAAATACCAAATAGCCAACCGGGGATTTCTACAGGAAGGAAAATAAATCTTAGATTCCAACTTGGATTCCACATTATAAAAGCTAATACTAAGCCGCTTACCGCCCCTGATGCGCCGAGAGCATTGTATGCAGGATTATTTTGATGTTTGGCAATTACATAAATATGGCTCATTATCATACTTAGTACATAAAATATGGCGAATATAACATGCCCCATTATTTGTTCCAAAATGAAAGCAAACATGTAAAAACTATACATGTTGAAAAACAAGTGCATTCCATCTGCATGAATCATACCACTCGAAAGGGTGCGGTAATATTCCTTACTTCGGACGATTTTGAAGGGATTGAGCAGGAAACGTGCCATCAAAATAGGGTCATTCCATGCCATAAGGCTGGTCGCAATCGTGGCTAACAGAATGACAGTAGCTACAGGATTGTTTATAAATTGGGAAAAATCGTTCATTAAGTAGTTGAAAGTTATGAGTTTAGAGTTGAAAGTTAATATAAGTTTTTCATACTCAATAAGATATATCAAAAATATATGTTTAGATTATTTCTCACTCGTACTTATTTTAAGTAATTAGCTTAACTTTTACAAAATCTATTTCACGTAGTTTTTTTTGCAATCTTCTAAGACTAACTGCAAAGCCCCAAGCAAGGTTCCTACATTGTCGATGTAATAATAATTTTTGTCTAAATGCAATTTATTGTCCTTTAATTTCATCAAACGCCACATATTTCCGATAGTTGTGCAGCCATAAATGGTGCTAATTGAGCTGTTTTCTCTTTCGTTAAACAACATCGC
>JAYUZN010000286.1:0-23070 GCA_043751755.1 Bacteroidota bacterium
CGCAAAGGAATAACTCAAAATTACTCACTTTGCGTCCTTTGCGTGGGCTTTCTTTGCGAACTTTGCGGTTTTTAGGCTCAAAAGCCGAAAAATTTAGCTTTTTTATCTTTACAGCAGGACTTTTCTCTTAATCTGCGTGAATCTGCGGTTAAATCTGTGAAAATCTGCGTGAATCCAAAACCTAAAAACTAAAATCCCACGTTACCGAAGGAATTATCGGAAACACGCTCACTTTATAGGCTTTTGTAACAAAACCCGTAGAAGTCGCATTGCCTGAGCTGGCAAAATACACAAAATATGGATTCAGCCTATTATAAACGTTATAAACAGAAATCACCCAATCCGATTGTATTTTTTTGGGCTTGCCTGCTTTGTTGAGCTTTGCACCATGCAAAATCATAGACAAGTCCGCACGATTGTAGGCGGGCATACGAAAGCTATTGCGGGGCAGATAGGTATTGAAAAAGCCCGATGAAGGGTTAGAAGTTCCCCCACTAAGCAGCAAAATCGCCCGACTGTCTATCAAATTGATGGCATTTCCTGTAGAATACACAAAAACCCCAGAAAGCGTTACAGGGTTTTTGTACAGCGTTTTACCGCCAATTTCGATTTTGTCCATATCATACGTTACCACCACAGAGAGCGAATGACGACGGTCGTAGGTATAGGAAAATTTATTCCCATTATTCAAGGTCGAATTTCCATGCAAAGTATCATCAAAAATCCGATAAGACCTTGCTAATGTGTAACTTATCCAACCTGTGAGTTTGCCTGTTTGTTTGCGGGCAAAAATCTCCAATCCATACGCCCTACCCCTCCCAAACACAAAATTCGTCTCATAATTTTCGCGCACATCTTGCGTATAATGCTCATTATATTCAATCTGATTTTTCATTCTTCGATAAAAAACCTCCGCAGAAAGCTCTATCGCATTTCCATGCACATTTTGGTAAAAGCCCAACGAATATTGGTCGCCAAGTTGCGGCTTGACGGGATAGGAGGAGGTAGGAACCCAAAAATCGGAGGGGAAAGTTCCCGCAATCGAAACCATATGCACAAATTGCGCAGTGTGAACGTAGCTTGCTTTGATAGAGGCTTTTTCGGTGAGGGAATATCGGGCAGAAATGCGCGGCTCTATTGCCCCAAAAAATTTGGTGTTGCTGAACCAGCCGTAATTTGTGGTGTCTATTACATTTTCTTTTTTGTCATCATATAACACTTGTTTTCCCAACTGCTGAAAAGCCGAAAATCTTACCCCTCCATTCAATTTGATGCGGGAACTAAGGTCCCAATCGTCTTGAAAATATACCCCCATTTCATTCGCAAATTTCTGAAAAACTTTGGAATTGTCTATTTTTAAGGTATCTATTTGAATCGTCAAGCCATTCGGCTCGAAGGTATGATTGGTAAAACTCCAGCCAAAACGAATGGTATGTTTGGTATTTGGCAGGTAGGTAAAATCACTTTTGCCCGTCCAATCCCGTACATGCGAAGAAAGAGCAAACTGAATACTCCCAAATTGTACTCCAAATTTGAAACGATAATCGTTGAAAAGGGCGGAAGTATTGCAAAATAATTTGTTATTGAATAAATGATTCCAACGTAGGGTAGCCGTCCTGTTTCCCCAAGGAATATTGAACTGAAAATCGGTTAAACCGCTCTTAAAATGAAAAATATCTTGCCCATAATAGCCTGTGAAAAACAGCCTATCTTTGTCCGAAAAAGTATAATTCATTTTGACATTAAAGTCATAAAAATAGTAGCCTGTGCCTTTGTAACGAGAGGTTTTTTTGATGAAAGGCTCTGCCAATTTGTCTGCATAAGTCCTACGCGCCGAAACCAAAAAGGAGGCTTTATTTTTCACCATCGGTCCCTCCAAAGTCAAACGGGAAGAAATCAAGCCTATTCCGCCCTTGCCATGAAATTTCTGATTGTTGCCATCTCGCATAGTTACGTCTATCACCGAGGACAAACGGCTGCCATATTGCGGGGGAATATAGCCCTTGTAAAAATCAAAACTTTTGACCGCATCACCATTAAAAACGGAGAAAAAACCCAGTAAATGCCCTGCATTGTAGATAGGAGCCTCATCTAAGAGCATCAAATTTTGGTCGGGTCCCCCGCCTCGCACATATAAGCCTGTTGTACCTTCGGCGGCTTGTACGCCCGGCAAAAGTTGTATGGTTTTCAAAATATCCACTTCTCCAAACAAAACAGGTAGCTTTTTTATCGCATCTATCTTCAATTCTGTTTTGCCCATATCTGTACTTTTCACATTTGCATCTTTTCTTTCGTCTGTAATCAAGACCTCATTGCTGTTCACGTCATCATTTTCCATATTGAAATTCATGGATTTGTCTTCTGTAAAAGCAAGTTGGATTTCTTGGGTTTTGTAGCCTACATATTCCACCATGAGGGTATAATTTCCGGCAGGGGCAGTGAGGGAAAAAAAGCCAAAATCGCCGCTGTATGCGCCATAGTCCGAGCCTTTGAGATACACCCCTGCCCCTTCTAATATTTCTCCAGATTTAGCTTCTTTAACATAGCCACTTATGGTGTATTTTTTTTGGGCAAAAAGGCAGACAACTTGAAATAAAATGACAAAGAGAATAGTAGTTTTACGTATGTGTTTGGAGAACATATATTGAAAATGGTGTGAATGATACTATCTGCTTAAACTGAAAAGATAGTCTATTGTTTCTCAAAGCCCAAAAAGAGGTGTTTTTTTTGCCCCAAATACTATCTTTCAAAGAAAAATATTTTTTCAACAAGGGCTTTGCTTGTCTTAGAAAACCTTTTAGGATAGCATTTAGTCAAAAAGTCGCTTAAAGATTGAAAAATAATCTGAAAAATTTGGCGTTAAAAATAATTATACATAACTTTGTAGGCTTGTTACGATTATTATTCATTTATCATTATATTGGCTACTGCCAATTACAATACTAATTTCCCAACATAGAGGGTAATTTACTCTCTGCATATAATTAATTATTAATTGTATGTATTGTTTCATTTTTATAATTAACAATTATGCCAGAACTTAATATCAAAGACCTCATTAAAAATGTTAATTTATCTGATTTAGAAAAACGGATACTTTCTGACAAAGATATTGATAGTGATTTAGAAATATTAGATTGGGAAAAAAAGAAAGCATTGAAGCGAAAAGAAATAGATTCGCATTATTTGAATGCCAATGAGATGAAATATCTAAAATGAACATATATTATGGGGTTTAAAGTTCTGAGTTTTCATCAGTTCAAGCATATCTTGGTACACGAAAAACACCATTACCATTCCGAAGTTATTGATTATATCGAAGAATATCTTGGGAAAAAGTTATCTCCTCCAGCCGAGTTTATGGTAATTGAAGATGATTATCTCAGCAGAGATTACCTAACTGATTATGCGAACTATTATATATATTCATTTAACAGTGCCGAATATGCTAAGTGTATGAGGGTACATTTTTTTGCATACCCCAACAAAGATGCTAAGGATTTTGAGGAAAATTTCTCTTGTTTTATCTTAAATGACTCTTGCAAAGAAGGGCAGAATGTATCTTTTTGGGAGAAAAACTATTTAGGATTTACGGTTATTACGCCTATTCCTAATAAAACCTTTGGTTTTACTATATTAAAAACACAGCAAGTACCCAAGGAAACACCTGCTTATGAACGCGTCTTTTGGGGAACTAAAGATTACAAGGTCAATTTGTTTGGAAATGAAATGATTATTCGCTCTTTGGGTTTTCAAAAACAAGACGCAAATGTGGGTGCTTGTGCGACCATAGCGATTTGGACAATGCTCGAAATCGCAAAAGAAGATTATAATATTACCTTAAAGTCTCCTTTAGAAATTACAAAAGATGCTGGTTTAGGAACTTTTTTTAAACGACAATTCCCTAGTATGGGGTTAGAGCCTGAGCAAATGTGTACAGCAATTGCTAAAAACTACCTAATACCCAAAAGGTATGAACAAGAAGACCATTTTAATTTATTAATTCAACGCGTTTGTCATGCATATTCTCATATTAAAATCCCTATAATTCTCAATATTTCAATTAAGGTAAATACAAAAGTAGTAAAACATTCTATAGCCATTTGTGGACATAGATTAAATGATTGGTCTAATTTATTAGCAAAAATTCAAGAAAAGATGATAGAGTGGGCGGAGAGCAGTGAGAGGCAAAGTATTATTTGGTTTGCAGAAAGAATTTCTAAAATATATGTACATGATGACCAGATGGGTCCCTTCGTTAATATGGAATTTGTGGGGGGCAAAGAATTAAAATCCACTTCTTACGATTATATAGAAGGAGAATCGCTTATTGTGGCACTTTACCCTAAAATTGGCATTTTATTAGAGGATATTGAACAAGAAACATTGAATTGGAATATGCTTATTTACAGGTTTTTTAAGCAAATTGCTGAATCAAATGAGGTTCCATTGAAATTGCATCCTAATAATCTTATTTGGGATACACAGCTTTTTTCAAGCCGGGATTATAAGAAAAAAATGCGCAATTCCGTTTTATTAAATACTAAAATCCCTCGTCATAAAAAATTTAAAACTCATTTTCTTACTTCAATTCTTCCTGAATATATTTGGGTAATGAATATGTATCTAAGAATAGAGACGGAAGTAACAGAAGAAATCGTACTCATATTTGATGCTTCTGGACTGTTAAATTCGCCATTACTCATTGATATTTGGATATATGATGAATCCATAAATGAAAAACTATACTATTACTTATCTTTTTTAGAAAAATCACAGCCTAAATTAATTAATAAAACAATCAGGGGGGATATTACGACTGTTCTAGCGGCTTTGAGTAATAGTATTGATTACAATAAATCTATGTAAATCTATTTAGTGAGCGATAGCCGAACTCTGCGAGAAAACATGATATACTTAGACTACAACTCCACAACGCCTACAGACGAGCGCGTCTTAGCCGAAATGCTGCCCTATTTTTCTGTACCTCCTTTCTTGAAGCGTCCGCTTCCATACTGGAA
Source organism: Bacteroidota bacterium (assembly GCA_043751755.1). Classification (GTDB taxonomy): domain Bacteria; phylum Bacteroidota; class Bacteroidia; order J057; family J057; genus JAAFHL01. The sequence goes on from JAYUZN010000286.1 coordinate 5,022, forward strand.
GCGTCCGCTTCAAGAAACTGCCGCAAGCGGACTCTTGCGGCAGCTATTTAACCTCGTTTATTTTATAAGAACCACTTAGTCTTACCCTTTTGCCAACTTCTTTGCCTGCCCCACCCACTCATCTCCTTCAATCTGCCCTGCGGGGATTTCCAAAATGTCGGTCAGTGTGGTAAGGTCATCTGCATGGAAACGGGCAATTTGGGCGAGGGTAAAAATGCCCAAAGCATACATTTTTTCCTCCAAAAATAGCCCTATGCCGCTAATCACCTGCAAATCTTGCTTTTCGGCTTCTTCAGCTGTGCTAATTCTGCCCCAATTCAACTCCCCTTTTCTGCCTGCCACACGTATCAAGGTATCTGCCATGCTTGCGTGCATCAGTTTTTCGGCTTGTGCAACCCAGTCTTCGTCCAAAATGCGTCCCTCTTCTACCTCTATTATTTTGTTGATTTGTTTGGCATCTGTTTTGGTAAAAGCCGCAATTTGACTGTATTTATAAATGCCCAAGGCATTGAGGCGCGCCTCGTCAAACGCCGAAATATTGCCTATTGCTTGCAAATTGTCTTTGTTTGCCGCAGTCCCCATGCCGATACGTTTATAATTGACTTCGGGCGAATGTGCCGCAATTCTTGCCAAAATCACATCAGGCAACTCGTCCAAAATCAAGCCCACCATGCGGCGCGATTGGAAAACCCATTCTTCTTTTTGAAACTTTTTCTTAGAAAGTCCCATGATTTGATTGAGTTTTTCTTGGTCTTCTTCATTCAGATTGGCGATTTGACGGAAGGAATAAATGCCCAATGTATGAAATTTTTTCTCAATAAAAGGGTTCACGCCCCGCAAACGCTTGAGATTGTCCCTTTTGCCTGTGCCTGTATAAACGCCAATTCTACTCCAATCAAATTCGGATTTGTGGGTTTCTATTTCCACTAACATGGCATTTTGCTCGGCTTCTACTTCTTCGGGATTGCGCAAAATCAAGCCTTGCGGCTTTGCGCTCGCTTCTTCGTGTTGTGCGGTTAATTCCGCATTTTTTTGTTGCAAAGCGGCTATTTCTGCTTGCAAAGCTGCCCTTTCGGCCTTCAAAGTGGCTTCTTTTTGCGAAAAACTATCTTTGAATTGAGAAAGTGCCAAAGTCCCCGCAGTGATAGCGGCTATTTTTTCTGCCAAAGAAAGCTTAAAGCCTTCTGCTTCAGCCTCTTTTGCCGTAAATTGATTGGACAAAGCCAAATTTTTGCGCCCCAAATCTCCGAATTTTGCTTCTAATTCGCCATATTTTTTCTCCAAATCGGTATGACTGCTAAATAAGTTCAAGTGTTTTTTGTTCAAGACTTCAAAGGAATAGGAAAGTTTTTCGTGCTTGCCTGTCCAGTCGGTTACGGAGGCTTTTTCGGCTTCAAGGGCTATGCCATAATCCGCATTTTCTTGCTCCAAAGTAGCTTTTTGCCCCAAAGTAGCCTGATAGTCCCCACTCAAATCCGCATAGTTTTTTTGATGTATATGGATTTCGCGATGAAGTCCTGCGATTTTTTTTCCACTAAAATAAGAAAAAAAGAGTGCGCCAAGTGCAGCCGCTATTGCTGCAAGTGCCAATAAAGGCAGGAATATGTCCCAAAAACAGGGGAGTAAAAATGTATTAAGCATAGAAATGAAAATGAAAAATGAAAAATGAAAAATGAGAAATAACTGCTAGCTGTTCACTGCTAACTGTTAATTGCTAACTGTTAATTGTACATGAGTCTTACCTCTACGCGGCGATTTTGCGCCCGTCCTGCCTCTGTTTCATTGTTGCCTATAGGTCTCAATGAACCTTTGCCCCGCACCACCAATCTTTGTGCATCAAACTTTTTGGTCAGCATAAAATCCCTGACCATTTCTGCCCGACTCGCAGAAAGTGCCACATTTTTGAGGGAATCGCCCTGATTGTCCGTAAAACCCAATACACTCACGTTTGCTGTAGGATTTTTGGCAAGGTAGGTTTTCAACTCATCAAAATAGGCTTTTACTTGAGCAGTCATTTTGATGTCTTTGGCACTTGTGGCAAAATACAAGTTCAAAGGCTGAATCAAGATACCTGCCCCTTGTGCAACTTTGCTGGGAGTCGCAACTTGTGCAGTGTTAGGTGCAGGAGCGGGGGCTTGTGTGAGGAAATTCACGCCACCTACGTAGGTATTTCCTGCAAAAAAAGCCCCTTCCGTTTTCATTCCCGAAGTAACAATGGCTGCTGCGGGCGCGCCCTTTGTGATGAGCAATTGCTTGATGGCTTCGGCTCTTGCGATGCCGAGATTGGCAAACTTAGTTGTATTCTTTTCGGTGTCTGCGTAAGAACCTTGCAAATACAATTTTTTCCCTTTGTTTTGAGAAAGAGAATTGGCGATTTCCTGCCAATAAATGTCTGCCCCATTTCCTGCAACTAATTTGTCGCTGGATTTTTCAAAGCCAAAGCCTTCTGCATCAGGAATATTTATCCTGCTATCGCTGTATGAAAAATGCGGAAGGCTGCTATTTGTTGCTGCACCTGCTACATTTGCCCCTATCGCAGGGACATTTGGAATGGCAGCGAGCAAATCTGGTGCGCAAAATCGGGTGGAAAGATACCACGCGACAAGTGCGGACAATAAAATAAGGGCTATGCCCGAAGATAAAAGTTTAAGCATAATACATTCATTGATTTTGGCTGTGGTTTCGCGCAGATTTTCGCAGATTTAACCGCAGATTTTCGCAGATTAGATTAGTGAGCTTGCCGAACTATTCTTAATCTGCGTTAAATCTGCGTCCCTATCTGCGCAAATCTGCGTGAAATTGACCTATAACGATTTGGTAATAAAGCGATTCGGAGGCGAATGTATTTGGATATTATGATAAAACCTAATTTTTCTGCAATATTTTTTGCACATTTATAAAACAAGAAAAGACTGACCTTATACAGGCAGCCTCCCTTGCGGTTGAGTAGGTTATTTTTCGTTTTATGACATCGAATAGTGAGGGGTTTTGTCTCACATTTTACATTTATTTTATGTTTTGGTTGGTTCACGCAGATGTTCGCAGATGATAGCGGATTTCGCAGATGTATCATGTATTTTTTATCTGCGACATCTGTCTTAATCTGCGGGAATCTGCGGGAAATGAAGCTTAATTGAGTTGCACCCGATTCAAATCGCTTATATGTGCCGAAGCATCTACGGGCAATTTGGAGTTGAATACGTCTCCTGTGCCAATCGTATAGCGAATCCAAGGCATGTCCATATCTGCATTTTGGTCGATTATCCCAATGTTGTTGAGATGATATAACAGGCTGGTTGTCAAGTCTTTTTCGCCTTTTTGTACTTTGAATTGTAGCATAAGTCCTTTGGATTCGTAGCCCGATTGCTGCGCAAAAAGCGAGATAAATGTCCCCGAAACCAAACTTGGGAAACGTGCCACATTAAATTTGGCGTTTGCCATGTCTTTGCCCGTAAAAACAAGGCTATAGGTTTTGTTGGGATTGAGCCTATCTACGCCGCCTCCCAAATGCTTGGGCAATTCATTAGCAACGTACCTGATTTCTTCTATTTTGCCTTTTGTAACCACTTCAAAACAAAAAGTTTTGGGATATCCGACTTCTGCGCAAGCCGTAATGCAGTAAGTATTGCCTCTTTTTGCTTCTTGTGGCACTTTTATCGCCAAAAAATAAGTGTTTGTAGGCACTATGTTTTTTTCTTTTTCGGTATAAGGAAAAAGGCTCATGATTTTATTGAGGTTTGTACCTGCTATTTTAAGCATATACGTTTCTCCTGCAATGATGGGAATTGCGCCCTTTTCTGTAACAGGAATTTGGATATATGTACCTCTTAACTCTTTGATAGACAAAGAGATAGTTTCTGCGAAAATTGTATTGATTGCGAAAAATAGCAATACAATAATTAGTGTTTTTTTCATACTATTATTTAAAAAAAATATTTTACCTTAAAAAATATATGAAAAAATCGTGCCAAAATGTGCGAAATGTAAGATTTGGGGAATTTTATGTACTTTTGTTGCTGTTTCACGCAGATTAACGCAGATGGGGACGCAGATTCTCGCAGAAAAATTTGCGAAAATCTGCGGTTTAATCTGCGAAAATCTGCGTGAAACCCACAATTCAATCAAAAATATGGTATTAGTAACAGGTGCAACGGGTTTTTTGGGGCAATATATTGTCGAAGAATTGCTGAATACTGGGCATGAGGTACGGGTTTTGGTGCGGAAACCTGCGGAATCTCCTTATTCGCAGGATAAAAGAGTGATAGTATGCGAAGGTGATGTCTTAGATATAATGCAGTTAGAAAAAGCCATACAAGGGGCTGATAATGTTATACATGCAGCGGCAATGGTCAGTTTTTCGGCAAGAGACTATCCTGAAATGATGCGTACAAATGTAAAAGGGACGGAAAACGTGGTGGATATGTGTATAGAATTGCATACCAAAAAGCTGATTTTGATTAGCTCTATTGCGGCTTTGGGGCGAAATGAAGCAGGAAAGAGGATAGATGAAGAAACCCGTTGGAAGGAAAGCCCGCACAATTCTCAATATGCAATTTCCAAAAGGAAAGCGGAATTAGCGGCTTTCAAAGGGGTGGAAGAAGGCTTAGATGTGTTGATTTTGAATCCGGGTTTGATATTGGGGGCAGGTAGGGGACATACTTGGCAAAATAGTACAGCAAAGTTATTTGGCTTGATATACAAGGGTTTACCTTTTTATAATAAAGGAATAAATGGCGTGGTAGGGGTAAAAGATGTAGCAAAAGCAGCCGTTTTGGGGCTTTCGCAGCCTACGGAAAGTGGGGAGCGTTTTGTATTGGTTGCCGAAAATATGTCGCAACAAGAGATGCTGGGGCTGATTGCAGAAAGCCTGCATAAGTCGCCCCCGAAATATGCTTTTCCGCCGTTTTTGGCAAAAATATTGGGCTTTGTGATGGAAATGTTCGCGAATGTTTTTGGGGGAAACCCGCTCATCACGCGTCAAACGGTGAAAACGTCTTTGTTTCAATTTTTTTATGACGGGAACAAAATAACGAAGCGTTTTCCGTTTGTTTATACGCCAATGAAGGACGTGATTGGGGAGGCAGGGAAGGCGTTTCTGGAAGTTCACGCAGATAAACACAGATGAAAGCAGATTTCGCAGATGTGTTTTTTATCTGCGAAATCTGCTTTTATCCGCGTCCCTATCTGCGTGAACCTACGGCAAACTAACCGTAAAAATGCTCCCGATATCCTCCACACTTTCCACCGAAATACTGCCGCCAAGGGCTTCTACCTGCGTTTTTGTCATCAGCAAGCCTAAGCCTTTGCCTTCTACCGCCATATTAAACCGCTTGTATAAGCCAAAAAGATGCTCGCCATGACGGTTTAAATCTATGCCTATGCCATTGTCTGAAATGGAAATGAGCGTTTCTTCCTGTCTTTTGCTCACATCTATGAAGATTTCGCAGGCTCGGTCGGGAGATTTGTGTTTGATAGCATTGCTTAGGAGGTTAAAAATGATGCTTTCCAAATAGCTCCGAATCGTAAACACGTCTCTCGCATCTTCGGCTATATTTACGCGCATCTGAATGTTATGTTTTTGAATTTGGTTTTCAAAGACAATAAGGGTGCTTTGAATGACATTTGGAATAGCAATCCATTCTCTTTTCAAATCTATGGGAGAACTTGCCTCCAATATTTTGCCCAAATCCCGCACTAATTCGTCCATTTTGAGGCTGGAATCTCGAATATGGTCCACGATTTTCAGCTTTTCGCCTTCGCTTAGGGTGGGCAGGTTGATGATGTCGCTGAGTCCTATGATGCTGGCAATGGAAGCCCGCAAATTGTGAGAGATGACGTAGTTGAAACGGCTGACTTCATTTATTTTCTGCGAAAGTTCGTCTAATAATTTTGTTTTTTCTTGGAGAACTATTTTTAATTTTTCGGACTCAAACGCCATTTTTTGCTTGTGAAGCGACACAAATACATCTGCTTTTGATTTGACTATGGCAGGATTGAGGGGTTTGAACAGGTAATCTACTGCGCCTTCTGCATAGCCTTGATTGACGTATTTGTCTTCTTTGCTGATGGCTGTAACAAAAATAACAGGCACTAAGCGTGTCTGTTCGTGGCGGCGTAGGATTTCTAACATTTCAAAACCGTCCATTTCGGGCATTTGTACGTCCGAAAAAATAAGGGCAAAATCATGCTCAGAAGTGAGGTTTATCGCTTCCTGTCCCGAAGTTGCGCGTAGTATTTCTATTCCTTCTTCTTCTAAAATAGCCTCTAATGCAAATAGATTTTCTGGACGGTCATCTACCAATAATATTTTTACGTTGTCAGGTTGATTGTACATTTTTTCTTTTTTTCATGTTTAGGTTCTTTTTCACGCAGATTTTCGCAGATGAAAGCAGATTTCGCAGATAAAAACGTAGGTGCAGTTAAGTGATAAGACATAACATAAATATGTAGTGTTTGTTTACAATTTTTATGCCATAAGGAACAAAAATTAAATAACTCGCTATTTTTCTCACCCCTAAGGCACGAAGAAACACGAAGTAATCTGGTAAAAGAAGACAACTAAGCCACGCTCTTTCTTAGTTTCCTTCGTGCCTTAGGGGTAAATTATGATTCTATTCTTTTCGTGTTCCTAAGCAGATGTTAGGAATTGAAAATTCATTTTACGCAACACTCAACTCTTGATACAGCCATATACGCAATAAGGACAACAACTGTTCTACATTGACGGGCTTTGACATATAATCGGACAAGCCCGCTGCGAGACACTCCTCTCTATCGCCTTTCATGGCTTTTGCGGTCAGTCCAATTATGGGCAGTGTGTCTTTGCCTAAGGCGCGAATATGCTTTGTAGCCTCGTAGCCGTCCATTTCGGGCATCATAATATCCATCAACACCGCCTCAATGCCGATTTCGGTCATGATGATTTCTATGGCTTCGATGCCATTTGCCGCCGAAAAACAGATAACGCCTTCTTGCTCCAAAATGGTTTTAAGTGCGAAAACATTGCGGTTGTCGTCATCTGCAATCAATATTTTTCTGCCTCGTAAGGTATCTGGCAGCTCAAAGTTAAACGCAGAAGTGAGGCTCGTTTCGCCTGTTTTCACTTTATTTATATGATAAATAAACTGTTCTACCTCATCTAACAAACGGGTATGCGAAGTTTCCGATTTGATGATAACGGGAATATTGCCAAAAGAATTGATAACAGTCATTTCGGATTTGCTCAAATCTATGCCCGTAAAGATAACGACAGGAATCGTATCCCACAAAGTTTTGATGCGTTTGAGCAAATCTATGCCTGCCATGTCGGGCATTCCCAAATCTAAAATGATTAAATCGGGCGTATTTGTTGCCAAAAATGCAAGGGCTTCTTTGCCGTTATAAGCAGAAGAAGCCACAATTCCTTTGCGGCTTACCAATTCTTTGATAGCCATATTGTGTTTTTCGTCATCTTCTATGACCAACACCATTTGCACACTTTTGTCTAATTCGGCAGCAATATCGTTAAAAATATCGTCTAATTTATCCTGCGAAACGGGTTTTGTCAAATAATTGGCAGCCCCAAATTCTAAGCCCAAATGCTCTTTGTCCATGCCCGACATGACATGTACGGGGATATATGCGTACTCGCTTTCCTTCAATTTTTTCAGAATCGTCCAACCGTCCATAACAGGCAATTTCATGTCCAAAATGATTGCCTGTGGCTTGTATGCCTCGATGTAGGGCAGGGCAAGGTCGCCCTGATTGATGACAATTCCTTTAAAACCCTTTTCTCTCGCAAAATCTAATAGCACTTTGGCAAACACCAAATCGTCTTCTACAATCAAAATAGATTTGCTATTTTCGTGGAAATCCTCTCTATCATCTGCAATAATGGTGGGATATTTTTTGTCTTTTCCGCCAAAAACAGCCCCTTTTTCCAATACATTTGTTTGTGCCAAAACGCCTTTTGCTTTGAGGGTTGCCTCCTCTACGGAAAGATGATGGGTAAATTTGGTTTCCAAAGGCAGATATATGGTAAAAGTAGAGCCTTTGCCCTCCTCGCTATCTATCGTGATTTCGCCGCCCAACAAATTGGCAAGCTCGCGGGAAATAGACAAGCCCAAGCCTGTGCCGCCATATTTGCGCTGTGTCGTGCCGTCAGCTTGTTTGAAGGCGACAAAAATGAGGCTATGTTTTTCTTTGGGAATGCCTATGCCTGTGTCTGTAACTGAAATTGCCAAGACTTCATTTGCCTGCATGAGTTCTTTTTGGGTAAAAAAGGCTTTTGTAGGAGCTTTTTTGATGCTAAGGACAATTTTCCCTTTGTTTGGCGTAAATTTGAAGGCATTGCTCAACAAATTTTTGGCGATTTGTTCCACTCTCGGCAGGTCTGTTTTGATATAAGCGGGCAGAGAAGAGTCTAATTCAATGGCAAAATGTATGTCTTTTTCAATCGCAATCGCCTTAAATGTCATTTCCATGTCCCTTGCCAGCGTTTCGGGTTTGTGGCTATCAATTTCCAAATCTATTTTGCCAGATTCCACTTTTGCCAAATCTAACACTTCATTTATCAAGCGCAGCAAATCGGAGCCAGACTTCTGAATGACGGTGGCAAATTCGATTTGTCGGGGCGTGAGGTTTTTGTCCTTGTTGTCTTCTAAGAGTTTGGACAAAATGAGAATACTGTTCAAAGGCGTGCGAAGCTCGTGGGACATATTCGCCAAAAACTCTGATTTATAGCTACTTGCCTCCTCCAATTCCCTTGCCTTAATGTCAAGTGCCACACGTGCCTGACGCAGGTCATTTACATTTTCCTCCAAGACTTTATTGGCTTTGAGGAGTTCATTTTGGCGCACTTTGAGTTCCTCCTCCGAAGCTTGTAGTTGATGGGAATGATGGCGCAACTCCTCCTCTGTTTTTTTGAGGTTGCTGCTCATATTGATGAGGGCATAGCCTAATTCGTCTTTTTCGGAAAGGGGTGCAAAAGGCATTTCATAATTTCCTTTGCCAATATTATCCGAAAAATGGATTTTATTAATCATGCCATTCACCATTTCACTAATGGCATTTTGCATCTCCCCAATCTCGTCTTCTCTCGAAGATTTGCTTATAACATTTACCTCTCCTTGCGCCACATTTACAATTACCGCTTTTAGGCTATTCAAAGGGTTAGAAATATCTTGGCGAGTGTATCTGATAGAAAACAAAGAAACCAAAATAACAACGAATAACATAGCAAAAATAATGATAACCAAATAGGAAAGTAGCCTTGCTTTTTCATCTTGTTGCAGGTTCAACTTTTGGTCTTTCATCTGAATAATGGAGTCATATACCTCTTTATTTTCTGCCATTTTTTCTACAATAATGGTCTCATATTCTGTACTGAGCTTGTCCATTTTCAAGTCGTCTGTACGGTCATCATCAGATTTGAGAGCTTGCATTATATGTTTGAGCGACTTTATAACTTCTTCATTATTTTGGGTTATTTGGGCAATAATTTTTGTTTCTTTGGGTTCTGTCCATTTTTTCACATTTTGTTGTAAAGTATCATTGAGGGCAGGATATTCTTTTTCCAAAATCTCGCGCAGACGTTCCTTTTCCTTTTTGTTGGGATAGTACATGTAGCGATTGATGAGGGGTTTTAGTTCCTCAAAAAGCCCTTTTACTTCTTTGAGTTTTTCGATACCCGGCAGCGTAACATAGCGCATTTCGTAATCCGCCTGTTGATTTCGGAGCAATACATAAAAACAAAATACGCCACTGATGACTGTTGCAATGAGGACAATTATATATGTGATGGCGAGTTTTTTGGCTATATCAAATTTCATGAGATTATGGTTAAAATGGCTGTACGTCTTAGGAATTTTGGTGGCGAAATGCGTTGATTCTAACAAAAGTGGTAGAACAAAAATTCAGCCAAAAAAAGTCTCCTTTTTATTCCGTACCTTTAATTTTCCCCAAATATAGAATAAATCGTAGTTTGTTCCTAATATTGGCTAAAAACACATATTGATGTAGGGTTTTCCTATTGTATGACTTTGTTTTTCGGGTGAAAGGAAATGTCATATTTTAGCCTAAAAATAATCTCCGCTCCCATACCCGGATATCCGCCATGTAGCCCTTTATAAGGCTGAATGAAAATGATTTCTTTATTGGTAAAATTGTAAACCCCCATTCCAAACGACAGCCTTTGCTTCAACTGTTGGCAACCCATATAAATATTGAACTGTGCTTGTGGCTTATAAATCCCTAAAACGGGATTTTGTAGGCTATCTAAGGCGGTGTAGCCATAACGTTTGCCCAAAAAAATGATGGACGGCGAGATATATAAATACTTTCCGATATTGACCCCACCGACTACGGTAAACTTGTGATTGGCAATGCCTAAATGCGCCCTTCTATCTAAACTTACCGCATTGTCTGCATCTACATTTTTGTGGGCTACGGTGTAGTAGGCATAGCTTGCGTCTATAAAACCTATGGCAGATTTGTATTTATAATCAATGTCTATGCCTTGCGAGCCTATTGTTTTTGTGGCATTTATATAGCCTTCGGGCGTGCCAGAAAGACTTGTATCTATGATATATCGAATGGCATTGTCGGTAGAGATGTCGTATAAATTGAGCGAAATAAAGGCATTTCGGCTGATTTGAAGCCCTGTTTCTAACTCAAAGGTACGACTTTTTTCGGGAACAATATGCCCATTGAGGCTGGTTTGTATATTTTCTATGCCGGGTGCGCGATAAGAAGAGGCATATAAGAGTTTGAAATTGAAGCGTCCTACCCTTTTGGTGATGCCAAGTCGAGGATTGAACGCCGCACCTGATGCCGAATTGAAGTCGTATCTCGCGCCGAGCGTAATGTTGGCAAAACGGAGTTTGAGGAGGGATTGCACAAAAGCGGCATAATTTTCATAGCTTACTTGATGGGTATTCGCATTGCGAAACACTTGCGGTTCGCCATTTATCAAAAGCGGTTTGAGGGCATTGTCATAATAGGCTTCTGCGCCTGCTACGATATTGAGCCAATATTTTGCGTCCCAAATAGCGGCTACATTTGCCCTATATCGCTTGACGATAATTTGGTAGGAGGGGTTTGTGTCTATCGAATCGGGAATGGCTTTGAAATTCCAGGGTAAACCATGTTTGTAATTGAAGCGCACTTGAAGTTGTAGGGTATTTCCTACTTTTTGTACATATTTTGCCTCTGCCAAATAGCTGCTAAAAGTTTGGGTATAGGGCTTGGACAAGGCATAAAGGTAGCCGTCTCGCATGGTGGTAGAAAGCAAATCGTACATAAATCGGGTGGAAAAGCCTTTGTAATTCAGGCTTACATTCACATTTGTAGGGTTTAAATTGGAGTTTCGAGTCATGTTATAGGTCTTTCCATTTATATCGCTATATACAGAATTGCTCCTTTGCCCTCTGCCCACCAACGCCGACATAGAAAAGGCAAAATCATTTATTTTTTTGCCTACTGCAACACTTATATTTTGTCGTGCGTATGTGCCTACTGCCTGCCCTGCGATGATATCGCAACTGATTCCATTGATTTCTTCGGCACTTTTGCTTATAATATTGATAACCGCATATTCGGCAAAACCGCCATAAATAGCAGAGCCAGGGCCACGTATGACTTCGATTTTTTGGATTTGGCTGATGTTGTAATTATTGCCCAAAATGAGGGTACAATAGGCGATTTCGTTCATTTCTTGTCCGTCTAAGAGCAAGAGAACTTTGCCTTCATTTGCCCATAATCCCCGAAAAGAAATGCCTACAACACCTTGTACATCTATGTTAAAATCTATGCCCGGCACTAAGCGAAACACGTCCATGATGTCTCTTGCGCCACTTTTTTCGATGTCATTGGCAGTAACGATGGAGACTATAGAGGGCGAGCGTTTGAGCGAAAGGGGCTTGCGGGAGGTGGCAACCATGGCTTGTGTAACCAATTTTTCGATGTCTGTGGATTTGTATCGAGACTTCAATTGAGAAAGTTCTTCGATAGACAAATTGGATAAGTCGGTGGTATCAGTATCGGAAGTAGGGAGAGAATCTGTTTGTGCTTTAAATGTTAAAAAGAATAATAATAAATGAATTAATATAAATATATGCTTCATGTGTGATTGTTTAAACTCCCCAAAATATTTTTCATCTGTGTGAAATAAAGAAGGCTAAGTAAGTATGAGTGAGAAATAATTTAAACAGATATTTTTCGAGATATCTTGTTGATTATGATATACTTATACTAACTCTCAACTCTCAACTCTCAACTACTTATCTCACTAATATTGCATTACTCAAAATCTGTTCCGAAACGGCAAGCCCGCGCGACCTACAATTTCTCAAACTTAGCTGATAGCGCGTTTTGAAGTCGTCATCTTCGTCTATAAATAAAGAAATACAAGCTCCCTGCCGATTCAAACCGCCTTTTTCGGTAATAATAAGAATAGGTAAGTCATTGGTTATTGCCTGAATTTCTCTCAATTTGTCGGAAGAGCCTGTGGAAATAAGCACCACATTTACGGTATTTACATCCGAAGACTTTATGTATTTGAGCGTTATATTGATATTGCTGTTTTTCTTTTTGAGCAAAAGCCGCTTAAATTCGGGCGCAAAAGGCGTGTAACCGACTACGCCTATCACAATATTTTCCTTGTTTTCGGGCCAGTCTGTATATTTAATAAAATTATAGACATACACCGCATTCTCTTTGTAATCATAGTCGTATTGCTGCGAAAAGCTGCCTGATATACAAAGGAAGAAGAAGGAGAAAAGGAGGAAAATTATTTTCAAATATGTATTATGTAAGATATTCATCAAATAAGTATTAAAGCAATCTGCAAGTTAACGGAATGGAATGTATAGATTATACACAAAAAAGCAGCCAAATTTTCTGCGGCTCATTTTGTCCATGCTCAAAAACAGCAAATAATCGCTTAAATACGCTTAAAATCTTCTTTTTACTTCAAAAATACGTTAAATACGGTTTTTAAAACTATATATTGATGTAGGTATAGTTCTTTTTTCGTAGCATTGTAATGTAATTAATTATGTATAAAAATAGATTTTTTTATGTAAGATTTTAGACACTTTTGGTGTTTTATCAAGAAACACTTCTCAAAAATATCCTCCTACCCCTATTTGTTTTATTGGCAGAACTTCTGTAAGTTTGCAACTTAATTATCGTACTCAAATGGAAGGACTCATTTTACATACTCAAAATAGTGGAGACATTTCGCTCATCATTCAATTAGCGGAGCGATTAGGTATTGCTTATACCCAAAATGGGAGCATAAAATCCCCTCCTGCCCCAGAAATAGCAGAAATTATCCTAGATTTAGCCAAACATATGGGTAAAACTATCGATATTGAAGCCCTAAAAAAAGCCCGTAAATATAAAGGAGTAAATCGAAAACGATTTGATAAGTTAATTAAAGAAATAGATATTCCACAAACCGCAGAAGAATTAATTGCTCAGTAACCATTTTCTCCATTTCAGTCGTTTTGTATCTCGACTTCAATTGAGAGAGTTCTTCGATAGATAAATCAGACAAATCCGTAGAATCATTTTCTGGCACGTCAAGGTCTAAACTATCTATCTGCGCCATAGAAACAGAAAAAAGCAGGAAAAGGAGGAGTAATGTATATCTCATGTTAAACGTGTGATTTCGTACAAATTTTCGTCTTTCACGCAGATTCCCGCAGATTTTGGCAGATGTCGCAGATAAGGTAGGATTATCTAAATTATGCCAAACTATTATTTACTTCTCATCTGCGAAATCTGCTTTCATCTGCGCAAATCTGCGTGCCTAAAACGGAATATCATATTTCAATTTAAAAATAATCTCCGTCCCCATACCCGGATAGTCGCCATGCAAGCCCTTGTAAGGCTGAATATACGTAATTGCCTTATTCGTAATATTATAAACCCCCATTCCAAACGACAGCCCCCGCGCAAGGTTCACACAGCCAATATACAGATTCAGTTGCAGTTGCGGCTTGTAAGTACTCAATACTGCATTGCCCAAGGAATCTAAGCTTGTATAGCCATAGCGTTTTCCCAAAAAAATAGCAGAAGGCGAAACATAGAAATACTTGCCCAAATTCGCACTAGTAAACAACGTAAGCTTATGATTTGCTATGCCCAAATTCGCATGTTTATCTATGTTTACGGCATTCGCAATATCCGTTTGCCCATTCGTAACCGTATAATAGGCATACGCCAAATTGATATAGCCCAAATCTGATTTGTATTTATACTCCATCTCTACGCCCCTTGTACCCACCAAGCTCGGAGAATTGACATAGCCTTCGGGGGCTTCTGTGGTAGAAAGCATCGTATCTACCACATATCGTATGGCATCTTGCGTAGCTATATCGTATAAACTCAAGGTCAAATACATATTTCTATCCATTTGAAAACCCGTTTCTAACTCAAAAGTGCGGGTTTTTTCGGGCATTATCGGCTTGTCTATGCTCAACTGAATGTTCTCTATTCCAGGCGCACGAAACGAAGCTCCATACAAGAATTTATAGTTAAAACGCCCAACTCGCTTAGTAATGCCCAAACGCGGGCTAAACGCAGCTCCTGTTATATTACAGTCATACCTCGCCCCAAGCGTGAGATTGGCAAAACGAGATTTGATAAGGGATTGTACGAAACCCGCATAATTCACATATTGTACTCTATTTGTGTCGGCATTTCTAAACACAAATACCACTCCATTGAGGGCAGGTTTTTGCGCATCATCATAGTATAATTCTCCGCCCGCAGTTATATTGAGCCAATATTTTGCGTCCCAAATCGCTGCCGCATTGACCCGATAGCGGTCTGCCACAACTTGATAGGTCGGATAGCCATCTACCGAATCCGAAACGCCTTTAAACTCCCAGGGCAAAGTCCGTTTATAATTAACTCTGCCTTGAATTTGCAGGTTTTCGCGCACTTTTTGCACGTATTTTATTTCTGCAAAATAACTTGTAAAATTATTTGCGTAGGCTTTTGACATCGCTTTTATATAGCCATCTCTTGTCGTAGCCCCCAACATATCATACATAAAACGGGCAGATAAACCCTTGTAAGCTACTCCCAAATTGAGGTTTGTGGGGTTGAGGTCCGCATTGTTTTTCATATCAAAAGACTTCCCATAAATATCGGTATAGATAGAATTGCTTCTTTGTCCTCTGCCAAAAAAGGTAGAAAGCGACAAGGAAAGGTCATTTATTTTTTTGCCCACAGATAGGCTCATATTTTGGCGCGCGTAAGTATTAATGGCTTGTCCTACAATAATATTGGCGTTGAGTCCATTGATTTCTTCGGCACTTTTGGTCATAATACTTATCACAGCATACTCCGCAAAACCCCCATAAATGGCAGAACCGGGTCCTCTAATGACTTCTATCTTCTTGATTTGTGAAATGTTATAGTTGTTTCCAAACATGAGGGTAGAATACACAATTTCATTCATTTCCTGCCCATCTAACAACAGCAACACTTTTCCCTCATTTGCCCACAATCCTCGAAAAGAAATGCCTACAACTCCCTGCACATCTGCATTAAAATCCACGCCAGGTATCAGGCGAAACACATCCATAATGTCTCTTGCGCCACTTTTTTCGATGTCATCTGCCGTAATTACCGACACTATAGAAGGCGACCTTTTGAGCGATAAGGGCTTACGCGAAGCCGCAATAATGGCTTGTGTAACCATTTTCTCCATTTCTGTCGTTTTATATCTCGATTTTAATTTGGACAATTCTTCAATCGACAAATTCGATAAATCTGTCGTATCATTTTCTCCTACCGAAATATCCAAACTATCTATTTGCGCCATTAATGCCAGAAAAGACAAAGAGAAGTATAAAATAAATGCAATTTTTTTCATATTTAGCAAAACAAATATCATTACAAGTTGTGAGGTTTTTTAACCGCACTGAAAACAGTTAGTATTGAAGAATAAATAACTTAACAATTTCATTTTAGGGATTTCTTAGTTCGACAGGCTTACTTCGGCAAGCTCAGTGTATCACACTACAACGCACTACGAGTACTTCGGCTCCGCTCAGCACAGGTAGTGCCGTAGGCACGAAATATTTATAGAAAATGGTATTTCCCCCCAATTTATGCTATTTCTCGTGCTTGCACGAAAAAAAAGAGGGAGGGGTTGGCATGCTTTTTCTATAAATATCGCCGTCCCTACGGGACTATTAAATTATTACTTTATTTCAAGATGTCTGCCATCGTGCTTTGCTTGTCCCTTGTCTCGTAGGGACAAAATGTCGGTAGCAATATGCGTATTCCCCCCATTTTTTATTCGTTTTTTCGTGCTTGCACGAAAAACTATGTTGGGAATTGGGACGTTTTTCTACCGACATTTTGCCCCTTAAGGGGCAAAAGAACGCAAAATGGAAGACATATTGTTTATTTAAGTTTCTTTCCCTTATGCCGCAGTTTGAAAAAACCGCTCAACTAAGCACAATATGTAAGATAGCCTTTAAAAAAGTATCAAAAGCAGACAAAGCATCATGGAAGATTTGAGCAAAAGGGCAACAAAAAATGTCCTTTTTTTGGACTAAATAGTTAGGATATACCTTTTTGTTGCCTAAAAATATTCAAATGTAGCAATCTTTCCCTGAAAGGAATAATATAAACAATATCTATTCCATTATTTTTTGGAATATCCTATTTAGACAATAAATAGGATAATTGAAGGGGTTTTGAAGGTAAGGTTTTTGAGGAATAAACAAATAACAGTTAGCAGTGAACAGTTAGAATAGCTTATTGCACATTTGTTAGCAGTCATTTCTTTCTCATTTTTCATTTCTCATTTCTCATTTCTTAGGAATAGAAAATAAATAACATAACAATTTCATTTTGGGGATTTCTTAGTGCCGTAGGCACGAAATATTTATAGCCCCCCATAATTTCCCCCCCAATTTATTGCGTTTCTCGTGCAAACGCTAAAAATATAGGGAGGGGTTGGCATGTTTTTTCTATAAATATCGCCGTCCCTACGGGACTATAAAATTGTTACTTTATTCAATTTTCATTCCTTACCTCACTAATATCGCATTATTGAGGATTTGTTCAGAAACATCAAGCCCTCTTGCGCGGCAATTTCGCAAACTCAATTGATAGCGGGTTTTGAACTCGTCTTCCTCGTCTATAAACAAAGAAATACAAGCCCCTTGCCGATTGAGGTCTCCTTTTTCGGTAATTATAAGAATCGGCATTTTGCTCGTTACGGTTTGTATTTCCTTCAATTTGTCCGAGGAACCCGCAGCAACTAAGACCACATTTACCGCATTTGCTTCCGAAGGTTTTATGTATTTTAGAATAATATTGACCGTACTATTTTTCTTTTTTAACAGAAGCCGCCGAAACTCTGGTACAAATTGTGTATATCCTACAACGCCAACGACAATGGTATTTTTACCTTCGGGCCAGTCCGTATATTTGATGAAATTATATATATAAACCGCATTTTCTTTGTAGTCATAATCATAAGATTGGGCAGAAACTTTGGGGCAAAAAGCAGACAAAAGCAGAAATAACACAAAAAATAAAGGTCGTTTGTGTATATCATGTAAGATATTGGTAAAATATGTGTTCAAAATATACATGAATGATGAGATGAAGTAACTTTTGAGGAAGGAAACGAAACCCCAAAACTACTTTTTTATTTTGGATTTAATACTACTTTTTTTGAATTTATTTTATATTTCATAAAAAAGCCCTCAAATGAGCGTTTTTAAGCATAAATTTAACTTTTGTTTAAAGGGATAAATTATGATATTTTTAGACAATAATCATTCCTTATTAATTGTATATAATCCAAATTTCGTATAAATAGTTTTTTTGCCTACCATTTATCACGTAAGATTTTTAAAAAAATAGCATTTTTTGTGTTTTATATCTTTCTTTTTCTGCCAAAATGCAGGAATTAATGGGGCTGTTTTTCGAGAAAAAGGGATTTTTGAGGAGTTTTCTTTCAGCTAATTGGATAGATAGCAGGACAGAATGTATTTGCAGCTTTGCAGGGCGGCGCACTTTTCAGAAGTGCGCC
>JAYUZN010000287.1:0-2884 GCA_043751755.1 Bacteroidota bacterium
TTTTGCTTTTTGGGTCTTATTTCCCTTGCTTGGCATGTTTTTTATCAAAATCCTAAATGGCAAATTCTTCGATTCTTTCTTAGATGTATTGATTCGTCCACGTCTTGCGATAGACAAATTCATGGAATCTACTTCGGGAAATAGGGGGTTGCTCATCATTTTGCAAATCATTCGGGTCATTATTGTAGCAATTTGCCTTGCCTTGCTTGCCGACTATGTACAAAACAACAATCAATGGCATATTTTGCGTATCTTTGGCGGAAATGGGATTATTGTCAGTTTTTTTGGCACAAAAACGGCTTTTGGAGTCAATATTCTGAAAAGCCTGTTGCTCGTTTCTGTATGGGCAATAGTGAGAATGTTCCTTATTCGGAGCTTGTCAGGGCTGTTTCGGATTCATAATATGTACGAAGGGCTGACGAATTTGGAGTTGATTGGGGCTTATCCTATCCTTTTTTTGCTGCCTCTGCCGCTGACTTTGCTGTCTTTTGCAGGGGGAGAATGGCATACTACGATTCTGTTGTTGCAAACGCTGCTGACTTTGGGCTATTTGGGGCGGCAGGTGTATTTGTGTTATATAGGAATGGGGCGGCTTTTTCGCTTTTCGTTCAGTGTCAAATGGTTGTATATTATTGGAGGGATTATTTTCCCGTATTTGATATGTTTGTAGTTCATGTTTCACGCAGATAAACGCAGATGAAAGCGGATTTCGCAGATGAAAATAGACTTGTTGAAGTTGCGCTTTTCTGCGTTCCTTTGCGAACTTTGCGGTTCCTTTGCGAACTTTGCGGTAAAACAGCAGAAATAATCGTATTTTAACTAAAAAAACATGAAATTTCATTTTGAAAACTTGGGTTCTATCAAAAAAGCAGAGGTCGAACTCGGCAATCTGACGGTGGTCTGTGGGAAAAATAATACAGGGAAAACGTATCTGACGTATGCCGTGTGGGGATTGCTGCGACATGATATGTTTTTTAAGGCACAACTTCCCGAATTTCCTGTCCCAAATTTTAATAAAGAACAGTTTACTACTGAAATATTAGCAGGAAAAAAGATAGTCATTAACTTATCAGATTTTGATGAGGTAATGAATGGCGCAGAAGTGAATCTTCAGAAGCAGGCAGATTTGAATAGGCTGTTTAATGTAAATGGTAATTTATTTGCTCAATCTACTGTAAATGTGAGTTTTAATGAACCTTTTACTTTTCTTAAAGAATGGGTAGAAAATATGCGTTTAAGTCTCAATGCGTTTAAAATGAATATTGATTTTAATGAGAAAAGCTATACCTTAGAGATAAAATTTAATTTAACAGAAGAAGTAATAAGAAGGCATAATGGCGGAAATATGATGGATAAACGAGAGTTTGTTGTACTTTTATTAGATGTTTTAAAAGAAAATATTTTTAGATGGTATAGTCATGTTCATCAAGAAAAACCTTTTATTTATGAAAAAGTTAGTCTTATCCCTTCACAAAGAGAAGGAATATGGTCATTTCAAAAGGAATTGGACAAATATAGAAGCAATTTAATAACAGATTTACAGAAAAACCCTCTCATAAATATTGATAAAGTAAGCAGTAAATATTCCTTTCCTATTCAAGAACATATTGATTTTGTGAGAAATATAGGAAAGTTAGAAAAATACATGTCTTGGGAATATGAAAACAAGGAAATCGTAGATTATATCGAAAAAGAAATTCTGCAGTTGAATTACAAACAAGTTGAAGAGGAGATGATGATTGAAGTAGGCGGGAAAAATATTCCTTTGCATGTTGCCTCTTCTTCTGTAAGCGTTTTATTAGATATTTATTTGAATATCAAGTATTTTCTGGATAAAAATTATATGTTAATGATAGACGAGCCTGAACTCTCCCTTCACCCCGAAAACCAAATAAAACTCGCACGCCTCCTTGTGAAACTCGTCAATGCTGGCATCAAAGTATGGATAACGACTCATAGCGATTATATTGTTAAAGAACTGAATAATTTATTGGTTTTGTCCAATCAAATGGAAGGAAAAGCAGAGTTGATGGCAGAATTAGGCTATGTAGCATCGGACATTTTGCAAAAAGAAGATGCAAGGTTTTATATAAGCTATTATGACAAAGAATTGCAGGGCTGCACAGTAGAGCAAATAACAATAGACGAATGGGGTTTGCAGAAAAGTGCCTTTGATGAGGCAATGGTCGATATAGATAGGAGAACGGACAAAATCTTTTATGCAGTCAATCAACAAAACGATAAACATGAGTCAAACATTTCACAAGTTACTGAATCCTAATTGTTTATTGGCAATAGATACTACTCGTAGGCGCGTTGCATTTACAGAAGATAGCAACAAAACTACTGATACCTTACAATCTATTACGATGGAAGACCTGCCAGAAAATAGTTTTGTTTTTTGTCTTGACAAAGAAGTGCCTTATCGTTTTAAGGATAAATCGCTTACCCAAAAGCCTAAAAACTATTTTCTGAATATAGCAGATTCCCATATAAATGACATTGCAGATGGATTAATTATTCACTATGTTCAAAATCATATATATGTTTTTATAGTGGAAATGAAGTCATTAAGCAAAAATGGATTTGGAATACAGTTGATAAACACAAAGTTATTAATTGAGTATATTTTTCGCTTGTATCAAGTTTTTGAAAAATCTGGGGACACTCTCCAAATTCAATTAGTCTTATTTCATTATGAAAGACCTATTACCAAACAAAAGAAAGGATTTGGGAAAGAAAAAAGAGGATTTTTTACAAAAAAAATAATACAAGGCTATTCCGAAACCTATATTTCCTGCCCTTTATACGAGCCAATGGGATTTATTCACTGGAATGAATTTTTCCAATAGTTTTCAGTGTGCGGTTTTTCAAAGCGCACAAC
>JAYUZN010000288.1:0-9097 GCA_043751755.1 Bacteroidota bacterium
ACAAAATTCAAGATTTTAAAGACTTTGTGAATACCTCTATCGGCTATTTCAAGCACTATTCTTGGCTCAATATGAATCGCCCTGTGATAAAAGTCAAAAGTGTGCGAGTGCGTCAAGGTGGGATTTTGACAGATATGGATACGCATATTCGTTGCCCACGTAACTATTTCTCTGTCAATGAGTTTCCTGTCAATTATTGTGAGGTAGCATGGGGAAAAGAAGGAGGAACTTTTACAAAAAAAAGGGACAAATCCTTAGTATTTCGGGTAAATATACAGGCAGATTTAGCGACAGGAAACTTGATTTTTCCTCGTTATCCGGGCGATTTGAAAGAGATTCCAGTGGGCATGAGCCATTATATTATGCGCAGTATTCGCCGACATAGATGGACTCCAGGCGAAAATGAGGCGGAATTTGAGATATTTGTAGCAGATAAATACAAAAAAATCTTGGAAGACCAATATGGCGCGGGGCAGGTAGAAGGCGATTGTGAGGAGCATTATAACAAAAAATATACAGATTATGTAAAGGATTTTAAACCTGTAACGTATTATTATTCAAACGCTTATAGCTCTGCAAAACAGCAAATGAAAAACTATATTTTTAGCACGACAAAATTGGGTTGGATAAATTGTGATAGGTTTTTGCAGACTCAAGCAAAAGCAGATTTGATAGTTGATATAGGCAAAACGAGTGATTTACAGGCTTTTGTGATTTTTCATAAAATACGTTCTGTACTATCTGCAAATACTTGGGAAGCGGCTACGCCCGAAACGGGGCTTTGTCATTTTCCGAATGTGCCTTTTGGCGAAAAGGTAACTATTTTGGTTATCAAAACGCAAGATAACAAGCAGTATTACGCCCTCAAAGAAACCCAAATTTCGGAGGAAATCGAAAAAGGACTTGATTTTCAGCCACTTGATAGGCAGGTTTTGGCAGCTTTGACGCAGGATTTAGGGCGGAAGTTTGATTGATTTCACGCAGATTTTCGCAGATAGGGACGCAGATTTCACGCAGATTTTTCTTAATCCGCGTGAAATCTGCGTTTTTTAATCTGTGCAAATCTGCGTGATATCCCCCTCATTTCTTCTTCTTTTTCTTTTTGCGAATAAATCTTGCCTAAAATAAAACCTTGTCCTCTACATATTCCCAAAAAAATCTTTACATTTGCAAGCGATTATTAACATTCATCACATATTATTCATCATTTCATAAGATATGCAGCCAGCAAAACCAAAAATCTTATTTCCCAGCGACTTTTCCGAGTCCTCTTTACGTGCGTGGAAAACAGCAGTCCTCTTTTCAAAGGCGTATGATGCCGAAATCGTCATTCTTTCGGTACTCGAAGCACCTACTTTTCGCATCGACTATGACGAGGAACTTTATGTAATCAAATTGCGCAAGTACATGAACGACCAAATTGTGGAGCATGGCATGTCTAATGCAGGGCAAATTACCACTATGGTCAAAACGGGCAAACCCTACAAAAAAATTGTAGAAGCCGCTTTGGAAATTGACCCTATTTTGATAATTATGGGGACGCATGGCGCAAGTGGAATGAGGGAGCTTTTTGTAGGAAGCAATGCAAGCAACGTCATTCGCGAGGCTCCTTGCCCTGTCGTTACGGTGCGCGAACATACAATAGAAGAGGTAATTGATAAAATTTTGTTGCCTTTGGATTTGACGAGTGAAACCCGCGAAAAAGTGGCGAAGGCGATTGAACTTGCCAGCAAATTCAATGCAGAAATCCAATTAGTTTCTGTTATCTCCTCCAATATGGCATCAGAAAAAACCGTTTTGGAGCATCAATTGGAGAGTGTAGCTCAATACATTAAAAATCAGCATATTACGGTAACGCATACCCTCATCGAGTCGGACAAAGCCGTAGGAAATGCGGTGTTAGAATATGCGGCAACAAGTGGGGCAGACATTGTTTGTATTATGACACAGCAAGAAAAATCTTTGGGAGAATATTTTGTGGGTTCGACCGCAGAGCATTTTGTCAATAATTCTGTATTGCCTGTTCTTAGCATTCGCCCTTCTAACTTGTTCATTTCTAAGCGATTAGGCTCTATTTTTGAAGGGTAATTTTTATTTCACGCAGATTTTCGCAGATGAAAGCAGATAACGCAGATAAGAGTTACTTCTGCGGAAATCTGCGTGACCAAACGGCTATGAAAAAACTCTTCCTCCGCCTCCTTTTCACCCTCCTCCCTCCGCTATTGTGTGTGGGAGGCATCTCTTACTGCGCAGACCCAGGCGAAATTTTCCATGACAATAGCCTACAAATCGCCCAAATTCTCCGCAAACCTCAAAACGTAGCCCTTCGCCTCATTCCTACGAATTGGAGTGGCATACAAATCGAAAGGGTAAAACAGTTCCAAAAAGACCAGAATACGCCGAATACTGTTGTGTGGGGCAGCAGCCGAACTGCCGAAATGACCAGCGATTTTGTCGCATCACAGCCTTTTTTCAATAATGTTTTGCCGGGCGCAAATATAATGGATTTAGTCGCTTTGTTAGGTTTGTATAAACAGGAAAATAGCCTGCCTCAAACGATTATTTTGGGCATAGACCCCATGTTATTTTATCCTACAAAAGCAAATGGCGACTTTTTTGTAAGAGATACAAATAGAACGCATATTTTACGCCCACGTCAAGGCTTAGAAACCTATTGTCAGATAGGATTAGCTATGTTAGATACAAGTTTCCCCCCCTTGCCCCCCCTTCCCCGCCCTTTTTTCTATAAGCTAAAAATGCTGTTAATGCCCGATTATTTTCAAACTTCTTTGCGCAGTATTGGCAAAAAGCCTGTGATTGCCTTACAAGAAGGCGAAAAAGAAGGCTACTTTGTGTTACGAAAAGACGGCGGATATTCTCTTTCTCAGGTAGAAAATATCCATGATGCGCAGGTTGCGGCGCGTGCAGATAGGTTTTTCAAAGCCTCAAATGGTACTTTTTTTTGTGATGACTGCCTGAAAAATGAATATTATAAGCTCTTTAAAACTTTGCTTCTTTATTTGTCTCAGCAAGAAAAAAGAGAAGTTATTTTGTTTTTTTCGCCTATTCACCCTGCCGCTTATTTGAAATTTGGAAATCAAGAAAAAGCATTGTTAGAAACAGAAACAAAGCGTTTTGCAGATTCTTTACAGATTTCCTATATGGGCAGTTATAATCCTTTTGTCTTGGGCTTAGACCAAAAAAGCAAGGTTTTTATAGATGAAATGCACCTTTCTAGGGAAGGTTTTAGGCTGTTAGTTTCACGCAGATTTTCGGGGATTTAACCGCAGATTTTCGCAAATATTTCTTAATCTGCGTGAAATCTGCGTCCCCATCTGCGCAAATCTGCGCGAAATGCGAAATCTACTCCAAAAAATTCCACCCCCTCCACGCATTTCCCGTTTTCGCAGCACTATATACCACAGGCTTTTGGCTTGATTCTGCCAGAGAAGCCGCCTTTTTTTCTACAAATTCTTTTGTTTTCCCCAAAACCTCTTTGTAAGCAACCTCCTTATAAGTAGTTCTTATCGCATTTAACAAAGCGTAGGTAAAAAGATGATGCCCCGTTACGGCAACAGGTAAATTCGCTTCGCCAGGGCTTGCAGCACATATAACAGCAAGGTTTTCGCTTACTTTTTTCTTGTCAGGAACGAGCATTTTTTCCGTAGTTTCGCTAAAATCCGTTTCTAACATAACCGTAGTTTGACGAGTAGGATACAAGGCTAATTGCGCATAAATACCCTGCAACTCATAGCCGCCGTCTGCCAGCAATAGATACATTTTATCACCTTCTACGAGCTTATTTCCCGAAAAATACAAGATAAAACTGCCCTTTCCTTTCATTGCCTTTGCCAACAAAGAAAGTCTTTTGAGGTTTTGTGAAAAGGTAGCACTATCAGGATTGAGCAGAAGCATTACATTTTCTTGGGCAATAGAAAGGTTGATTTCTGCATATTTTGCAAAGGTTTTGGCATCATTTTCTGCCAATACATCGGGAGAATTAGGAGAATTTATGCCTACAGATAACACATACACTGATTTTTGTGGCGGCAAATACCTGCCTATAAAATCGTGTATATTCCCAAAATCCTTGTCTCCAGCCCCTGTTTTGATAGGTATTTCTACTTGTTCAGGCGTTTTTTGTTTGATATATGGATATAATTCCATTTCTGTATAATTTTTATTTAGAATATCTTTATTATACTCCCATATAATCGTTTTGCCTTTTCCACAACTCACATATTTATTGATATCGCCCAAAGCCGTTGCCACAGTCCCAGTCCTTTCATTCAATTTTCCCTGTTCTGTTCGTTCTTTGAGCAAATACGAGACCTCCATTTCCACCTCTTTTTCCGTTTCTGCACAACCTTCTAAGTCATAATAAATGTACATAAGTTCGCCTTGCGTTTCATAACGCACATTTTTGATGCGCTGCCCACAAAGCGAAAAGGTAAAAACAAGCGAAAGTAATAGCAAAAAACTTTTCATTTTTTATCTTATTGAAAATTGAGGTATATGGCGTTGCACGTGTTACACCGAGCTTGGATAGTGAGCATTGCCGAACTATGCCGAACTGCTAACTGTTCACTGCTAACTGTTCATCTTTCTCGGTTCTGTAAAGTCCTTGCTCACATCATAGCGAACCAAATAAGTCGTAAGTTCCACGCTGTCAAGCACTTCTACCGCTTCTAACACTTTTGGGTGCGTAACTTTGCTATCCACAAATACCAGATAAATGCCCTTTGTCAAGCCCATGCGTTTGGCATAATAGGCTAACTGCGCTTTGCCGTCTCTGAATTGTGTAATATTAGTATAAATTTTCCCTTCTATAACTGCCTGATTTCCCTGAATATTGACCAATAAATCGCTAATTCCCAGTCCTACATGGGCTTCAAGATAGCTTTTGCCTTTCATTACCTGCAAAAAGGACTGAATATAGGTCTCAAAACTGTACATCAAAGCGGCTTCCAAGAGGTTTTTCGGCTCTCCTTTTTCATTTTTTTGCATAAAATAACGAAAGCCCCGCAGCAAAACATATTCTTGATAGCCCCGTATCATTTTATCCCAATTCAACATGCCTGTCTCCGTAAAATACTCCTCTATGTCAATATTTCGCTGAATCTCTTCGGATTCGCCATTCATTTTTGGATAAAAATATTGTTGAAGGCATTTTTTGTACAAAGGCACCCAAAATTCCACATTTCCTTCTGCATTTTTTTTCAAAACGCCCTGAATATGCAAGTAGCGAATCTGCTCATTATAAACGGTAAAAGGAATTTGGGATTCCGTAAATAGCAGTTTTTCCACAAAAAGCTGATGCTGTTTGGCTTTATTCACAATATTTGCCACGTTTTTGTCCAAACTTTCGTGCAGATACCAATGTTCTACCGCCAAATAATCGGCATATTCTATCACAGGTTTTTCGGCATATTTCTCCTCAAACTGCAAGCCAAAACCATTCACAAGTCCGGGCTGTCCTGCCGTAATTTCACAGATTTTTTCCTTCACTTCGGGCAAAAACACCTGCCCACTTTCTGCCTCATGTTGCCCAAACAATTCATATATTTCCGTTTTCGTAAAATACGGAATCTCTAAATTATCGTTTGTATTAAACGGGCTAGCGTTATGTTGAATAACCCCTGTGATGTTCGCAACTCCTACCAAAATCACCGATTTGAGGGAATGTTGGTTGCGAGAATGATAGCAGCTACGAATCGTATGCAAAAAACGGTTGAGCATTTCAGGATTCAAGCCCTCAATTTCATCTACAATAAATACAAATTTTTCATTCGGAATAGCCATAAGGTTCTCAAATAGCCAATCTATTGTCTCGCCTTTTATCTCATACTTGTAAACATTACTCATGCGTTTTGACAGATGATGACACAAAAAAGCTTCATCTACTGCGCTAAAAGCCTCAATATTTACATGACAAACCTTAAAGTCTTCTTTTTCCAATTCTGTAGCGAGCAAGCGAAAATAGGTACTTTTACCCGTTTGACGAGGCGCCCATATCGTAAAATATCGGTCTTTGCGCACCATATCCAAGCCTTTTGCCACCAATTTCGGGCGCATGAGGGTATAGTGTTGTGCAATAATATTGGGACCAGATGTATTAAAAGAACGGCTATATGTTGTCATTTTTTTGGAAATTTGAGGCAAAGTTAGGCAAAAAATGCGGATAAGTAATTGAAAATCAAAAGCTATGAATCTGCTATCATCTGCGAAAATCTGCGTGAAACCCTATGCAAATTGTAACTGAAACATCTCATAATACGTCCCTTTATTTGCCAGCAAAGCCTGATGATTGCCCATTTCAAGGATTTCTCCTTTGTTAAGTACCACAATCTTATCTGCTTTTTGAATCGTAGAAAGGCGATGCGCCACAATAATACAAGTTCTCCCTGCCATTACCCTATCTATTGCTTGCTGAATCACCTCTTCGGATTCTGTATCAATATTTGCAGTTGCCTCGTCCAAAATCAAAATTGCAGGGTCATACACCCACACCCGCGCAAAAGCTATCAACTGCCTTTGCCCTAAAGACAGGGTTGCCCCTCTTTCGCGCACCTGATAGTCATAACCGCCTGGCAAGGCTTCGATAAAATCCGCAGCCCCTACCTGTTTTGCCGCTTCTTTGACCACTTCGAGCGGAATATCAGGATTATTTAAGGTAATATTGTCATAAATACTGCCTGAAAAAAGGAAAACATCTTGTAACACTACGCCCATTGTGCTGCGCAAGTCTTCAAGTGGAAAATCTTTCGCATTTATTCCATTTATCAAAATTTCTCCTTTTTGGATTTCATAAAAACGACCTATCAAGTTGATAATCGTGCTTTTACCCGAACCTGTAGAGCCTACAAAAGCGATTTTTTCGCCCGCATCTGCCGTAAGATTGATGCCTTTTAGCACCCAATTTTCGTCTTTATAAGCAAACCAAACGTCTTTGAGGGCGATGCTGAGATTTTCTTTAGTCGGAATATTGGGGTTTTTGCCCCTATCTTCGATAAACTCATTCGTATCCAAGACCTTAAAAATCCTTTCGGCACTTACCATGCCCAATTGCAAGGTATTGAACTCATCTGCCAACATACGAATCGGGCGAAAAAACATCTGCACATACATAACAAAAGCGACAATCGTGCCAAAAGTCATCTCTTTGCCTGCGATAATCTGTCCCACCCCATACCAAACCAAGAGTGCCAATGCCAAGGCAGAAATGATTTCTATGACCGGAAAAAAGATGCTATAATACAAAACGGATTCTACATTTGCTTTGCGAAGTGCTGTATTTATTTTGCCAAAACGCTCATATTCAACATTTTCTCTATTGAAAATCTGCACAATGTTCATTCCAGAAATATGTTCTTGCAAAAAAGTATTCATGGCACTTACCTCTCTTCGTACATTTTGAAAAGCGGTTTTTACATTTTTTTGAAAAACACGAGTCGTTATAATCATCAGCGGCACAGTTGCCATTATCACAGCCGTTAGCTTCCAATTTTGGTAAAACATAACGCCCGCAATCGCCACAAGTTGCAACATATCCCCCGAAATTTTGACCACGCCCGACCGAAAAATATCATTCAAAGTCTCTACATCACTCACCGTTCGCGTCTGCAACTGCCCAATAGGAGTATTGTCGTAATAGCTGAGACGCAAGCGCAGCAAATGCTGAAAAATTTGATTGCGAATATCTCGAATAACACTCTGCCCCAGCCAATTAGTGAGCAAGGTATTGGCATAGCCCAAAATAGTTTCTACCACCAACATTCCCAAAGTGGCTAAAATAAACAATCTTACGCCGCTAACGCTGCCTTTAGTTACCTCATTATCAATTATATACTGATAAATAATAGGTCTTATCGGCGCAACCAATGAAATAACAATCGTAAGAAAAATGCCTAAGATAAAGTAATTTCTGTAAGGCTTTGTATAGGCAAAAAGGCGAGAAAACAGCCTTTTATCAAATACTTTTCCACTTTTATTGGATTTGTTTGTTTTTGACATGTATTGTGTTACAGTTGTTTTTATTTTAATTATGAGACGTATTTATTTTGCATTTGTGAAAGTGCTAAGGACTACAGAAAAGTTTATATATAATTGAAAATGAGCTGTTTGTGTTTAATCCCGTAGGGATGGGATATTTATAGAAAATGATTACCCCTCCCCCCTCTCTTATAAATATTTCGCTCCTACGGAGCTAAAAGAGCGCGGGTTTCGGATATTTCTATAAATATTTCGCCCCTACGGGGCTAAATTCTGCAATGATAATCTATTCTTGAAAGATTGCCGTAGTTCTTAGAAGACGGCTAATCGTTCATTTCAGAAAAAACGAGAAAGCCTGCGAAAGAGCAGCAAAATCATTTACAACTATTATCCAAATTTTCATTTGTAGCATTCACAGAGCCTGTTTGTGCATTGAACTGGTCGGGAAAGCTACAACGTTGTACTTCCGTAGCACAAATTGGCAGGTTTTGTCGGAGGCAAATCGTACCTCTTATATCTACCACCGAATCGGCTGTTGTGGCATGAGCGCGTTTGAGTAAAAGCCTGTAATTCAGCACATTCTCTTTCGCTTTTTTGCCCACAATCAAGCCATTCCAAGCGATAATGGACGAATCTATTTGGTCAAAAGCAATCACACTGCCTTTAGAAACAATGAGCCTATGTTCCACAAAGGCTTCAGGTTTGTTTATAAAGTAGGTAAAAGTGTCATTAATCCCATCTCCATTTGGGCTAAAAGCGTCAGGCACATAGACTTTGACGCTGTCTTTGACAAAAGATTGCGAACCTGTATCGCAACAGTGTTTTTTTACGGCTTGATTGCAGGCAAAAATGCCTGAAATAAGGCAAAAAAATGAGATAAATTTAATTTTTGATAACATATAGATGAGTTTTTATTTTCACGCAGATTTTCGACATTTCACGCAGATTTTCGCAGATGAGAGCAGATAAGGAATGGAAATTAAATAACTTAACAGTTTGTCATTTGCCCCCCTGCCCCCCTAAAGGGGGGTAAAGCCTTTCTCCCCCCTTCAGGGGGGCGGGGGGGCAAATACCTTTTACAAAAATTACGATAAAATTGGGAACT
>JAYUZN010000289.1:0-2335 GCA_043751755.1 Bacteroidota bacterium
CCACGCTCAAAATAGCATTTTTTTCCCACTTTTGCGCAAGTCCTAAATAATGCCTACTTTTGCCCGTAAATCTCAAAACATGGAAGTAACTTGTCATAATTGTGGAAAAAATATCTCCGAAGATACACCAAAATGCGTGTTTTGCGGGGCAGATAGGGCGACTATTCATCATTTTACGATAAATGAACCCGAAGTGAATCAAGTAATTGTGCCAGAAGGATTGTCTTTAGAGGCGGTTGAGGGGCGGGTGTCTATCAAGCATAAAATCCGCTTGCAAAAGACTCCTTTACCCGAAATCGTGCCACCTGTCATCGCAGAAAAGCCCATTATTTCGCCCCAAATAGCCGAAATTGTGCCGCCTGTCATAGCAGAAAAGGAAGTAATTTTGCCCAAAGTGGAAGAAAAACAGGCTCCTATTATTGTTGAAAAACAACCTATTTTGCCCCAAGTGGAAGAAAAACCAACTCCTATTATCATAGAAAAAGAGCCTATTTTGCCTGTTATAGCAACAGAAATAGAAGAGAAAACGGTCATAGAACCCTTGAATATTCCGCAGATTTTGGCAGATGCAAAGGAAAAAGACAAGCAAGTGGAAACGTTTTTGGAAAAAAATATGCCTCTGCCGCAGCCTATAGTCGAAAAAGAATTGTATAGTGTGAGTGATGCGTTGAAAGAAATCTTGGCAGAAGAACAAAAATTATTGGATTTTTTGGAGGAAAAACCTGTAGAAAAAGAGCTCGTTTTTCCCAAAAAAGAAATAGAAAAACCTATAGAAAAAGCCCTCATTTTTCCGCCAAAAGTCGAAGAAAAGCCTGTTATTTTGGAGGAAAATACCTCTCTTTTTACGCCAAAAACGCAAGTAGAATCGCCTGATACGCCTATTTTGGGCATAGAAAAAATGGTGCAGAAAGTAGCAAATAAACAAGGAAAACCTGCGATTGCATGGCTCATTCGCCATACAGAAAACCGCAAACCTGTTTATTATGAGGTATTTGAAGGCGATAACACGCTTGGGCGAGGCGACAATGCTACGCCGATTGAGATAGATATTTCGGACGATAAATATGTAAGTCGTGGACATGCTTGGATTCGGGCATCTCGGGTGCCTGGGAATGTGCATATATTTGAGCTGCGAGATGACGGGGCAAAGCGCAAAGATAAGTCGCCGAGCATGAATGGCACGTATTTGAATGCAAGTATGCGGCGGATTGACCCGCATATTACGATGTATTTGCAAGACGGCGACACGATTCAGGTAGGTATGACGAAGTTGGTGTTTAAGGTAAAATCGCCCGCAGCTGCCAATCAACAAGCGGTTTTTTCGGAGGTGTTGCAGTCGGATTATACGATTACGGTTATTTTTTAGCATTTATTTCGCGCAGATTTTCGCAGATTTAACCGCAGATTTTCGCAAATCTTTCTTAATCTGCGAAAATCTGCGTCCCTATCTGCGCAAATCTGCGTGAACCCACACAAATGAAATACGCAGGTTTTCGTACATTTTTTATAGTATGTTTATGGAAAATCATTCCTATGTGCTTGTGTGCGCAAACGCCGGGTTATTTGGGTATGAGGCATAGCATCATGGGCGAAATTAGCGCAATGCCTTCTGTTTTTGAGAAAAATAGCACCATTAACACTACCTTTTCGGGGCGTTATCAATTTATTCTTTCGAGAAATATAACGGTTGGGGCAATGTATAACTCCTTTTCTACGCAAATGGGCTACCTCAGCCCTTTTACGCAGCGCGCAGGGCGGGCAAATCTCACAGGTTGGGGCTTAGGAATGAATGTAAGATGGTTCAATTTTTTCAAATTGGGCGTGATTGCGCCTTTGGGACCTTACCAACAATTTGAACTCCTTTATAGTCAATATAACATTACAGATAGGTTTGGACGCTATTTTCCTGCGCCAAATAATATTATCGGAAAGCCCTTAGGAGCGAAAAGGCAGATTTCTGTAGGTTTTGCCATTGGAATGCAACGCATTGTCTATAAGTATATTACCTTTCATTATGGGATAAAAACAGCTTATGTTTTGCCTTTAGATTTGGACAAAGTGACGGATACTTATATAGATAAAACGGCAAGCCGCCGTATGCGGAATTTTTCGGCAATTATGGTAACGGGCGGGATAGGAGTGCTTATTTTTTAGTGCGCAGATTTCCGCAGATAAAGGCAGATGTCGCAGATGTATGCGTTTGCGATAGTATTTTATCGTAGCTGCCGCAAGCGTCCGCTTGTGGCAGCCATCTTGAAGCGTCCGCTTGCATACTCGAAGTGGACACTTTAAGAAAGTAGGTACAAGCGGACGCTTGCACCAGCAGTACAACAAG
>JAYUZN010000290.1:0-3989 GCA_043751755.1 Bacteroidota bacterium
GCATTATTTTCCCGAAGGCATCGCAAATTTGGCAACAAAATATGGCTATTCTCAAGAACAATGTTTGCAAAAATTAAAAGATTGGTATGACGGTTTTTCTTGGGACGGGGTAAATTTCCTTTACAATCCTTTTTCTTTTTTGCGGGTAATGGATATTCGAGCGTTTGGCAATTTTTGGTTTGAGACAGGCACGCCTACTTTTTTGTTTAAATTGCTAAAAATAGAGGCAGATTATAGTTTTGAACCTATAGAAGTTGATGAGTATTTTCAGTATATTCATGATATTAGGGCATTGAATTTTAATACGTTAATGTTTCAAAGTGGCTATTTTAGCATCAAAAAAACAAAAATAAATCCCAAAAGTGGGAAAAAATATTATACAATAGATTTTTCTAACGAAGAAGTGCGCGCTGCTTTCAATCAGATGTTGTTGGGAAATTGTATGGCAGAAAGTCCTGTAAAAGCAGGCATGGTCATTCACAAATTGCAAGATGTTTTGACAGCAAATAACATTCCTACGGCAATGAAAATGATAGAAAATATTTTTCAAGATATTCCTTTTGAGCTGTTTTCCAAAAAAGACAAAAATGGAATCTATCAGCCTGTAGCCGAAAATTTCTATCATGTTATTATCTATTTGATTTTCAATTTATTAGGTATAGAAATAGAAGCAGAAGTGAGCATGAATCAAGGCAGAATTGATGCTGTAATAGAAACAGATGAGCATATTTATCTCTTTGAATTTAAGCGAGACCAGTCGCCTCAAGCAGCGATTACGCAAATAAAAGCCCGAAAATATCCCGACAAATATGCCCCCCCTTATTCCCCCCAAATTGGGGGGATTAAGGGGGGCAAGAAAATACACTTGATTGGCGTAAATTTTACCTTTGAAAAACGGGGAATTGAGAGCTGGGAAATGGAAAGTATTTAGGTTGTTTCGCGCAGATAAACGCAGATGAGAGCAGATTTTCGCAGATATAAGTTCTTATCTGCGTTATCTGCTCTCATCTGCGAAAATCTGCGTGATATTACCTCTTCCACATTTTTTGTTTCAAAGCCTTAGCCTCGCCATGTCCTTGCGCTATTGCCTTGTCCAAATTACCTTTTGCAATCGTAGAATCGCTATGCGATTTTTTGTTGAGCAGCATTTTCGCATAAATATATTGCCCATTTGCATAGCCCGCAAAAGAAGAAGTATTGGCATATTCTAAGGCTTTCTGGGTATTTTTGAGCTTGCAATGGTCTTCATAACATATCATCGCAGCCATATATGCCCCTTCTCCATCAAGCGTAGATTTCTCAAAAGCACTCATTGCCGCAATATAGCTATCACAATTTTTGCGGTCTCTCGCATCTCTAAAATAAGCTTTTCCTTTTTGCAAATCAGACATAGTAGGATTCACAATCGGCGGAGCTGCTTTACGAACATGTGGATTTGTGCCTGTAGAACCGCCATTTTCTACCACCTCGCGCGAGCTATTTCCGCTTGCAGATTTGGTAATAGGAGCTTTTGGCGTTGCGCCTTCATGTTTAGGATTTGCTCCAGAAACGGGATTCGCAACGCTTGCCCCCTTTTCGCCTACGCTTCTATCCTCATTTGAAGCGACTACTGTTTCGCCATTTGTTCCGCCTTTTTGGGCTGCTTGCGCCAAGATAGGACATTGCCCTTTCATTTCATTCAAAGCCTTTTGCTGCTCTGGCGAAGACTTGAATTTCCCTGCCGCTTCCATAAACACATTCGCATCTAAGGTATTTCCCTCCTTACACATCATATTTGCCTCTACCAACAAATCCTGAAAAGCCGTTGCAGGTTGCGCTTTTGCCATCAAATCTTTCACTTTTGCAATTTTTCCATCAATTATTCCCCCATTGTCGCCATAGTTACGCTTTGCATCTTCATACGTATTGATAGCCCGAATATAGTCAGGATATTTGTTAAAAGCAGCAAATTTATCGCCTTGTGCCAACATGCGCCCTTTGTCAGCTGCCCGTTTTTGCTCTATCAATTCTATCCGCAAACGAGCGTCTCCTGCCGAAGAGCCTTTATTTACCACCGTTCCACTATCCAAATAGGCAATTGCTTTGTCATAATCCCCCGCTTTTTGACTGCCTGAAGCCAATGCCATATAATCTTGATAGGTTTTTTCTGCTTTGCCTTTGCCCGAACCCGACCAAGCCCAAGCCAATAATGCCACCAAAACACCCGTAAATACCAATACGCCTAAGGCTAACATGCCAGAATTGTCTTTTTTCTCCTCGCGCAAATGATTTCCAGAAGCAGGCGGAATCGTATTGTTATTGGAAACTGAAGGCGTATTGAGAATAGGCGGCTGAATATAAGGCGTTTCGACAGGAGGAGTTGTAACCACAACAGGAGTCGTAACCACAACAGGTGGCGTTTCCACAACAAGCGGCACTTCTACTACAGGCAATTCCGCCTCAACTACCACAGGCTGAATAACCTCCGAAGGGGCTTCAGCTTCTATCACCAATTCTTGTTCCGTTTCAGGTCTATCTTCTATCAGCAATTCCACTTCTGGCTCGTCATCATCGTCCCAAACCACAGGCGTATGGCTGCCAGCAAGGACAGGAACGGTATGGGAAGTCTCCGCTACAGCATCTTTATCTTCCATGCGCAAAATCGCACAAGCATAATTATCGCTTGACTCGGCTTGGCAATAGGTTTTTATTTCGGTTAAAAGTAGGTCTGTATTCGATTGCAAATCAATGGCTGTACTCAAATGCGCCTCATTTACGCCTTCCAAAATCCCGTCCGAACATAGGAGAAAAATATCCCCCGAAAAGATAGATTCTTTTCCGATAAAATGCGTATCCATTTGAGTAGGATAGCTACTGCCTTGAATGGCGCGCAAAATGGAGTGCCTGCGAGGGTGCAACTGCGCCTCTGCTTCCGTAATCCGCCCATCACGCAGCAAAACATTCACTTCTGTATGGTCATTGCTACGATAAAGTTGTGCTGCTTTGCGATAATGATAGGCACGACAGTTGCCTGCCCAAGCAATCGTAATGCCTGCACTATTGGCATATAACAATACAAGGGTTGCGCCCATGCCCCAACATTCTGGGTGCTGTTTGATATACTCGTCAAAGGCATTTTCGGCAAAACGCAAGGCATTATCTACATAAACACGCGTTAATGCCTCTTCTGCGGGCGGGTTTTGCTTAAAATACTGGGCAAAACTTTCGAGGGTAATGCGCGAAGCTGCGTCCCCTTTGCCTTTTCCGCCAATACCATCTGCGACAATGTATAGGTTAGGTACAGACACTGCAGTTTCTAAGGAATTGGGATATACTGCATCTTCGTTGTGAGGTCTTCTACCAGGTTCTGATAAGACAGAAAATTGAGCAATTTGTATGTTCATAAGAATTTATTTGGTTCATTTTTTGTATGAAAGACATAATTATTTAGGGAAAAATGTCTAACAGCGCAAAAATAAAGACTTTTTTGGGAAAAAAGAAAATATTTTAAAAAATAAAGGTTTTTTTTAGGATAAGCGCAAAAAAACAGCATTACCTCACCCAAGATAATGCTGTTTCTCAAAAGTTGGTTCCCTACTCCAATAAAAATGATAGTTAAAAACTGTAAAGCAGTCAGGCATTAAGCAGCGAGTGTGTAAAGTGTTGCCGCCACCAACAAAAAGAAGAAAATGAGTTTGCGTTTAGTCATAATTGCGCGTGTATTATTTGAGTGCAAAGCTATGTGGCTTTTTTGAATTTGTAAAGTACATAAACATGTATATTTTTTTTCCATATTATTTAGCATTTGTAGGGTTAGATGGATTTTTTTGCTTACTTTTGTTCTCGCAGATGACATGTTTTTATTTTTTGACATGATAACAAGATAGACAAGATAAGGAGGCAACGACAAAATTTCTCATTTCTCATTTCTCATTTTTCATTTTTCATTTTTCATTTCCTATCGTGGGTTTCAAAAAATACAAAACAACCAGTGATGTCCTCAATGCCTA
>JAYUZN010000291.1:0-2925 GCA_043751755.1 Bacteroidota bacterium
ACAGAATCCGCACTAATGCCATTCAAATATTCTATATATCCAAAGGAAGTTGCTCCCCAAAATAAGAGAAAAAAAACATATTTGAACAGGCGGGCTAAATATTGATAAAAGTCGGTTTCCAAAATGGCTAATCCATACAAAGCTCCATACAAGGGCAGGACAAAGGAAACTACGCCAAATCCTTGATTGACCAGTAATTCTGCTATTTTTGCCCCCAAAAAGCCCAGCCAATTACGAGATTCTGCGGCAAATTCGCCGCCACTTTCTACCACAGATTGGTCGGAACTGCCTGTGAAGAAATAGGAAAGGAAGGCGATAAAGGCAAATATACAAAATAAAATCAGCAGCAATGCCAAAGCCTTGCGTACTCTTGCACGAGACTCTGCGTTGTTTTGTAGGTTATTGACAGACGAGAACAGCATTGAAAACAGTCCTTGACTTTTTTTGGTAACACGTTTTGCCAAAATATAGGAATATGTTTTTTAGTTATTTATCTCATTTTCAAGAGATTGCTTTATTGCTAAAATAGCTTCTATGCTTTTTTCAAACATTTCTGCAATAGCTTCTATGCTTATTTTTCCGCCTAAAATTGCTTTTTTGATGCGTTTTAGCTCTACTTCTGCGGTAACTTCTTTGCTTACTTTTTCGGTAACTTCTTCAGTTACTTTACCGGTAACTTCTTCAGTTACTTTTTCGGTAACTTCTTCAGCTACTTCCTTTGTTACCTTTTTCGTAAGTGCTATACTTGCCTTTTCTACTGCTGCTTCCAATCTTTCTCTCTCCTCAAGCGTAAACATTCTCATTGTAAGTATATCTACTTCTAACATTACCCTTTGTTCGGGGGAGAGGCTGCCTTGATGGAGTTTTTCAAGCATCGGCGTAAGCCAAGTATCTACCCAAAATTGGGGAATCCCCTCTGTTGGGTCACGCATATCGAATGTATGTGCATATTTCATTGTATAAAGCAATTGTTTAAAATCTGTGTCTATTTTATGGTGTTCACTCCGCAAGTACGGAAATTTCCCCAACTCTACCAAATGTATTTCAATCAATGTGCTAAAAAGTTCTCCTTTTTCATTCTGAAGCAGGAATTTTTGGGCATAATCTTCCCCTTTTGTAATCGCATCTTTGACAATGCAAATACAATAAGTGGATTGAAGCAATTTGAAGGCATCTACCCCCTGCCGTATCAAGCCACAATAGGTTTGAAATATGTAAAACAACACGCGCTCTTTGAAATAGGTATAGTTGCCCGTTTGCATCTCTACAATAAAAACCCGTTTATGCTCGTCTCGGCAAATGACATCATATAAACCCGACCGCGATTTGAAGGTCATCGGCTCGATTTCATTGCGCAAAAACTCAAGCCTGTCTATAGGCTTGTCAAAGTGTGCCAATAACTGTACAGCTCTGCGCGAAAATGCGCTATCTGTAGCAAAAGATACCTTAAATCCATAATCTGAAAGCAAAGGTATCAAATAATGTTCTCGTAATACTAAGATTTCTTCTTCTTCTTCCGTCATTTTGCCGATTTTGTGTGTATTAAAACGCAAAAATACAGCTTTTTTCTAATATTTTACAAATAAATTATTTTTTTTGCTATTTTTTTTATTCCTTATCAATCATAACCCACTCATACAAGGTCGGCATATATAAATCATAGGGGAAAGAAGATTTGCATTTGTTACCATAATATCGTAATTTTGTTACGACTTAGGGCTAAGAAAATGTATCTTGGTCTTAATATCTTCTCTTTTCAGGTACAAATATAGCTTTTTTCTTACTTTTTATCAGCGTTTATTCCTATTTTTTAACCATTCATTTACTACATGCTATCCCTTCAAGACCTACACAACTTCTACCGCATCTCCCGACCTGGCAATGTGCTGATGACCTGTTTATCGCTGTGTCTTGGGGCTTATATCGCTAAAAATCACAGCTTTATATTTTTTAAACATACTATTTTTTGGGCTATAACAATAGCTACCATGCTTATTGCGGCAGGAGGGTATTGGATAAATGATGCCTACGATTTTCGGATAGACCGCATCAATAAGCCCGATAAGGCAATTGTGAATACTTTTTTGTCGGTCAAAAAAGTAACAACTTCGTATATTGTTCTCAATGTAATTGTTTTGTTAGGAGCTGTTTTTTTTGTCAAAAAATTGATACTCATTTTGTTAGGGGCAATTCTTTTGCTGTTTTTCTATGCAGTTTATCTGAAACGTAGCACTTTGGTAGGCAATATTTTGGTGGCATTTTTGGCAAGTTTGGTATTGATGATGGCGGGTTTTATCTATACATTTAACATTGCCTTGATATGGACGGCTATTTTTGCCTTTGAAATCACCCTTATTCGCGAAATTGTGAAGGATACAGAGGACATAAAAGGCGATTTTGCTTTTGGCTTGCAGACTTTACCCATTCAAATTGGGATTAAAAAGACAAAATATGTTTTATATGGTTTGGCTATTTTATTTGAAGTGAGTTGTATGTTACCTACGCTTTTTCATTTTATCAATAGCCACAAACTCCAAAGTCCTTATTGTTGGGTTTCTGTATCGTTGGTGCAAATCCCTTTTTTGTATGTTATAAAAAAACTAATACACGCAAATAGCCCACAGGATTTTACGCATATCAGCCGCTATCTCAAATATATGATGCTGGCGGGAATGGTGAGTACGCTCATGCTGTAAAGGGGAATTTATCCCGTTCACAAGTTTAAGTACATCGAGGGCTATCTGTATAAATCATGAAAATAAGTACAAGTTAGCAACAAACTAAATAAATATTAAAGTATTAAATAATTGATTATTACATACTTAGGAATGAAAATTGAATAAAGTAACAATTTTATAGTCCCGTAGGGACGGCGATATTTATAGAAAAAATATGCCAACCCCTCCCTCTTTTTTTTAGCGTTTG
>JAYUZN010000292.1:0-5346 GCA_043751755.1 Bacteroidota bacterium
CGTTATGGGTTGGTGCGCTTTGAACGCAATGTTATACAGCATTTTCCTGTGCCTTATTTTCAACAAAATACAGAAAAGGAATGGATAAGCCTTTCTGCAAGCCCTGTTTTTGCCCTTGACAATCCCCTTTCTATTACGCAAAACAATGAAGAATTTGTGGCTTTGAGTTTGTTTGAAAAAATATGTGTTCCCAAATCTGCACAGCCTCGTCAAGGTGTGAATACTTGTGGGGCAAATGAGGTTTTTGTGTTTGATAGTTTGAAAAAAATGTCGAATAACATGGTAAAATTGTCGAATAAATTTCAAGAAGATATCATTTTACCTGAAAAATATGTGTTTCCTCTGATTGTAACCCGCAACTTTTCGGAGAAAAAACCCAAAGCACACAAATGGGTATTGCTGCCCTATTATGCCACAGGCAAAGCCTTGGAATGGGCTGATATTGAGGCAGAAATATCATTAGCGACCTATTTGCAGCAGCATGAAACACGCCTCAAAATGCGCAAAGGCAAGATGCTACAAAGCTATTTGAAACGGGGATATTGGTGGGCAATGTTGGGGGTAGGTCCTTATTGTTTTGAGAATCACAAAATTGTGTGGGAATCTTATGGGAAAAAACATTTTAGCCCTATTTTATTGTCTGGAAATTGGCAGGGAAATCAAGCTATGCATGCCTTTATGCCCATGGAAACGCAGGAATTAGCCCTCGAAACCCTCTGTTTGATGCAGCCCGAAAAGGTGCAAACCTATCTTTCGTCTTTGCAAATGGAAGGCACTTGTAATTGGGCGCAACCTGGGAAAATGAAAAATTTGATGACGCTGTCATAATACAAAGGAACACGAAAAGAATAAAATAATAATTTACCACGAAGGCACGAAGGAAACTAAGAAAGAAAAAGTGTGGCTTAGTTGTCTTCTTTTACCCTATTGCTTCGTGATTCTTAGTGCCTTAGTGGTGAGAAAAATGTATAGTTATTTAATTTTTGTTCCTATACCACAAAAAAAACCGACATTACCCCTAATGTCGGTTCTACTTTTGTTATGAAAATCATCATGACTCACGCCCCAAAGATTGCCGTAGCAAAAATGATGAGAAACTCTATTATCACTTATAAATGGTACAAATTTACAGATTGTTTGAATAGCTTGTATTATTTTTCTGCTACCAAATTATGTAGTACATTATCCGTATAAAATCTATTTCCATACTTTATAGAAAGTCGTTTCATTTTTTCTTGGAAATTTTCGATTCCCATATCTTCTATATATTGCAATGTACCGCCTTTGAATGGTGCAAATCCCCAACCAAATACGCTGCCAATATTTGCGTCTTGAACGGTAGTTACTACGTTCTCTTTCAAGCATTTAAGGCTTTCTATTACTTGCGCAAACATCATTCTATCTATCATATCTTCAAACGGAACAGCCCCTTTTTGCGGGGGAAATAAGGTAGTTAATTCCTGCCAAAGATGTTTTTTTTCGCCTTTTGGATATTCATAAAAACCTGCTCCTGCGGCTTTGCCTTTACGTTGATGTTGCAACACCATAATGTCTATAACACTATCTGCGGGGTGAAAAATGACATTTTCGCCTTCGGCAAGCATATCTTTTTTCGTTTGCTCCCGAATGTCATATACCAAAGACAAGGAAACCTCGTCTAACAAAGCCAAAGGACCTACGGGCATTCCTGCCTTTCTGCCCGCATTTTCTATCTCTTGCGGATGACAGCCTTCTGCCAGTAAAGCAGCCCCTTCTAAGACATAAGTCGAGAAAACCCGCGAAGTGTAAAAGCCCCTGCTGTCATTGACAATTATCGGCGTTTTGCGCAGTTGTTTCACAAAATCAAAGGCGCGTGCCAGCGTTTCGTCCGAAGTTTCCTGTCCTTTGATGATTTCTACCAAAGGCATTTTGTCCACAGGCGAGAAAAAATGTAAGCCCACAAATTTTTCGGGAGAACGAGAAGCCGTTGCCAAGCCAGAAATGGGCAAAGTGGAGGTATTTGAGGCAAAAAACGCCTTTTCAGAGATAAAATGCTCTGCCTGTTGTGTTACTTTTGCCTTGAGTTCTCTATTTTCAAAAACGGCTTCTATAACCAAATCACATTCCAAAAAGTCCTGTGCATTGTCTGTAGGGAGGATTCTCTCCAAAATAGCTGCCATTTTTTCCGCAGTCGTTTTGCCATTTTCTAAGCGTTTTTTCAAGATTTTTTCAGAATATGCCTTTCCTTTTTGCGCATTTTCCAAAGAAACATCTTTTAACACAACAGAAATATTGGACAAAGCCGCTACATAAGCAATGCCTGCCCCCATCATTCCTGCCCCAATAATGCCCACTTTTTCCACTTTACAAGGCTTAAACCCTTCTGGACGGCTTTTTCCTGCATTGATTTCATTGAGTTGATACCAAAAAGCCGTCATCATATTTTTTGCCTCCTTGCTCACAACTGCCGAAGCAAAATAGCGAGATTCTATGCGCAAAGCCGTATCAAAATCCACCTGCGCGCCCTCCACAGCCGTATTCATTATGTATTCGACTGCGGGATAGTTGCCCCAAGTTTCCTTCATCATAAACGCAGGCGCAATCGGAAGCATCTGCGCCACAGCAGGATGCGTAGGGGAACCGCCCGGCAATTTGTAGCCTTCTTTGTCCCAAGGCTGCTTTGCGTTGGGATTTGCAAGGATATAAGCAACGGCTTTTTCCAACATTTCTTCTACAGAAGCGGCGGTATCGTTTATAATGCCTTGAGCTTGCGCATCTTTTGGGGAAAATTCTGCGCCTTTTGTCAAAATGGGAAAAGCCGCTTGCAAGCCTATCATGCGCACAATTCTCGTAATGCCTCCTCCGCCCGGAATCAAGCCTAATTTCACTTCGGGCAAACCTATTTTGAGGCTGCTATCTGCCAAAGCAATGCGATAATGACATGCCAAAGCCAATTCCAAACCTCCGCCCAATGCCGAGCCATTGATAGCAGCAACGACAGGTTTCCCCAGTTTTTCTATTTTCCGAAAACCTGCTTTCAAGGCTTCTGCCTCGTCAAAAGCCTGTTTTGCGTCTGTTATGGCAAAAATATAATCTATATCACCTCCTGCCAAGAAGGTTTTTTTGGCAGAAGTGAGGATTATGCCTTTTATATTGGCTTTTTCGGCTGCTAAACGAAGGAGCGCCTCCTCCAATTCTTTGCCAAATTCGTGATTGAGGACATTTGCGGAACGCCCAGGCATGTCCATCGTGAGGGTAACAATGCCTTGATTGTCTATAAGATAGTGCATATTTTTGAAGATTGTTTTAAACGGCGCAAAAGTAGGAAATATTGAATAGAGAACCAAAGTTTTTGGCTTTTTTGCACAAGTTGCTGCATGTTATTTGGCAGATTCAAGTAATACATACAACTTTTGCAAAGTTTTAGCACTTTTAGAAAATTTATCCTATTTTTGCAGCAGATTTTAGCCTTAAAGATAATATTACTCAATACGAGTTAGGAATTATGCAAATACTAAGAACTGTGGAAATCTTTTCAGAATAGATTATCATTGCAGAATGGGTAGCCCCGTAGGGGCGAAATATTTATAGAAATGTCCGAAACCCTCGCTCTTTTAGCTCCGTAGGAGTGAAATATTTATAATAAGGGGGCGGGGTAATCATTTTCTATAAATATTCCATCCCTACGGGATTAAACACAAACAACTGATATTCAATTATATATACTTTTCTGTAGTTCTTAGCAAATATATATTTAAGTACTAAATAACTGATTATTAAGTATTTGTCCTAATTTTTAATTCTCAATTTCTTATGAATGATTTAAATAATGACTATCTCTATATAGACGGCGTAGAGGTAACTTTTGATACTGACAGTGATGGAATTTCAGGGCTTGGCAATGATGAGATGAAGAGGGAACTTTATCATAAACTAAGGGAAGCTTTGATGCAAAAGAAAGGCTATGCCCTCAGTAGAATACAAGCGGCTGTGGCGGACTATCCTGATGTGCCTATTTTCAAAAACTTGCTGATACAGGCTTATACACAAGCGGAAAATCCTCAAAAAATGCAGGAATGGATAGATATAACCGTTGAAGAACACCCAGAATACTTTTTCGGGGTGGTACAAAAATGTATTCATGAGATGGAAGTTGGGGGGGAAATAGCCCTTATAGAAAAATATTTTGGCGAAGGGGGAATCGCCGTTCAATATTTCGCGCCGCAACGGAAACGCTTTCATGCTACAGAAATGCAGACTTTTTATAGAATGGCGGCTATGTATTATAGCTTGAACGGCAAGCCGAATAAGGTAGTTGATTCCTTTAAGGCTTTGCATGAGTTGGGCTTCATCAAAAAAGCGGCTGAAAACTTGAAAATACAACTCCCTGGTTTGGTTATGAGAAGGAATCTAACCAGAATGCAGGTGATGCAAGACAAGAATAAAGGGAAAACGCAAAATGGCTCTTTTAAGGCGGCGCATAAGCAGCGAACTGACGCACCTCCGTTTCAACACCCCGAACTTGAGCAGTTGTATGAGTTAGGAATAGCGGTTCCGAAAGCCGTTTTGGGAGAAATATTAGCCCTGCCGCGCGAAAGCCTCATTGCGGATTTGCGGTTGATGTTGCAAGATACGATTTACCGCCACCATTTTTTGGGGGGGAAAGAGGACATTAGCCTTGATTTTTTGGATATTGTGCTGGCAATTCTCGCAGAGTTGAAAGCAGAGGAAGCCTTATCTGATGTGTTAGAAGTGATGGCACAAGACGAGAATTTTTCAACTCTTTGGGTAGGTTATGACATGGGACATGTGATTGGACCCGCTTTGCATACCTTAGCCCAGCATCAATGGGATATATTGCTGGCATTTATGAAAAGGGAGGAGGTCTTTACGTTTAACAAAGCGACTGTCTCTCAAGTGATTGCCGAAATGACTCGCCTCGACCCTACGCGCAAAGCGGAAGCGGTGGCTTGGTATAGCGAAATTCTCCAATATTATTTGGACAATGCAGAAAATCCTCTTTTGATAGACCGAATTGTGCTGGCTTCATTGGCGGGAGATGCCATAGACATTGGGGCAAAGGAGCTTATTCCGCTCTTCAAACAGGTTTTTGAAAGAGACTTGGCAGATGA
This sequence comes from Bacteroidota bacterium, assembly GCA_043751755.1. Taxonomy (GTDB): domain Bacteria; phylum Bacteroidota; class Bacteroidia; order J057; family J057; genus JAAFHL01. The sequence continues at coordinate 5,112 of JAYUZN010000292.1, forward strand.
AATGATATTGGGAGATTTTAAAGATATGCTGGAAGATTTTGATGATAAAACACATTCTTCGACTCAGATACAGGTATTTGAGGATATTTACCAAAGAATTGACTTTCTCTCTGGAGAATTTGAATTTCCTGAAGACGAGGAAGAAGAGGATGATGAAAATAGGTTTAACCCTTTTGAAGAAATGAGGCTCAAAAGCAGGGAAGATGAGTACTTGAGTTTTTGGGGAAATGAGCCT
>JAYUZN010000293.1:0-3171 GCA_043751755.1 Bacteroidota bacterium
GAAAAATGGGAGGGGGCGGGCGGGGCATATTTTTTTTCTATAAATATCGCGTCCCTACGGGACTATAAAATCATCAACTTATTTATTTTCCGTTCCTAAGTACGAGTGAGAAATATTCTAACCATATATTTTTGATATATCTTAGGAACACCAAAAGAATAAAATTATCATTTACCCCTAAGGCACGAAGTAAACTAAGAAAGAAAAAGCGTGGCTTAGATGTCTTCTTTTACCAGATAGCTTAGGGTTTCTTCGTGCCTTAGTGGTGAGAAAAATGGCAAGTCATTTAATTTTTGTTCCTAAAACTGCAAAATTTCGTGGATTAAGCCTTCGCTTTTTTGGGCTAAAGCTAAGATTTCGGCAGATAGTTCGGCGAGGGAGCGCAGGGGTTTGTGCCGATAAAAATACTTGTTAAAGCTGATTTCATAGCCGATTTTGGTCGCAGCCAAGTTTATCCAGGCTTCAGCGACATGCGGCTTTACCTCGCGCACAAAATAGGTGTATATGTTTTCCTTCAACGGCACATTTTCTGTATCTCTCAACTCGCTTTCGGTTTCATATTCTATGTATTCGCCTTTTTTGGCGGTAGGATAGTAGCCAAATTGGGGCAGGTCGGCTTCGCTACAGGCTAAATATGCCAGCAATTCGGCTAATTTCTTGCCTGTTAAGGTCAGCGTTCCTTTCACCACCTTTTCTGCCTCCGCATCATACCAACTTACGGCTTGCAAAATAGCACTTTTTTCGCTGGGCGAAAGGGCTATTTTTTGGGCTTTTATGCCTTTTTCTACCTCACTTTTGAAGCGATTAAAGTCTTTGTATTCGGCTGTTCCTATGGTTTGCATGAGTGCCTGCGCCGCCTTCATAACGGCTAACTGCTTGTGCCACAGGTTTGTATGGCTTAAAGCTGCGACTTGTTTGGCATTGAGATTGAGTTCTTGTTTTTCTGCCCATTCTATAAGGGCTTTTGCGTGTTTGTCGAGTTGTGTATAGACTTCTTGCCCCCATTGTGTATAAGCCCAGCGCATCGGTTCTTTGAGCGACTTGTCAAAGCGCAGTTCTGCGATTCGCTCCTCACTGAATTGCGCGCAGAGGCGTTTTGGTCTTTCGATGCTGACTTTGTAGTAGCCAAAATCGCTGTTATCGAATATTTTGGCAGCAATTCCCATTTCCTCTTCCGTGGTTTCGTTGAGGCTTCGTTCCACTTGTAGCATATCGGTATATACCGCCACGATTTCGCGGATATGTGCTGGGCTGAACTCGGAGTTTTTCGCACCCAAGTTTTTGCGCAATTTTTGGAACATCAAACCTGCGTCTATCAGTTGCACTTTGCCTTTGCGCAGCGCAGCTTTGCTATTGCTCAATATCCATATATAGGTAGTAATTCCTGTGTTGTAAAACAAGTTATTGGGCAGTTGTATAATGGCTTCGAGCCAGTCATTTTCAATTATATATCGGCGAATATTGCTTTCGCCGCCGCCTGCATCTCCCGTAAATAAGCTGCTGCCATTATGCACAGAGGCAATGCGCGCGCCCAATGGGTTTTGCGAGAGGGGTTTCATTTTGCTCACCATTTCCATCAAAAACAGGAGCTGCCCGTCCGAAGAGCGGGGCGTTGCATCAGCGGCTTCCATTTCTCCCCAATAATTGGGCAGCTGTATCTGAAAACGGGAGTCGATAATGTCTTTGCCATTTCTTATATATTTGAGTTCACTTGCCCAAGATTTGCCATACGGGGGATTTGAGAGCATAAAGTCGAAGGTATTTCCCGCAAACTCGTCCGTAGAAAGCGTAGAGCCGACCCTTATATTTTCGGGATTATTGCCTTTAATCATCATGTCGCTTTTGCAGATGGCGTAGGTTTCATCATTGATTTCTTTTCCATATAAATATACGTCCCCTTTAGCTTTTATTTCGCCGTCTTCATCTTTGACAAAATTTTGGGCTTCTGTGAGCATTCCGCCACTTCCGCAAGCAGGGTCATAAATGGTCATGACAGGGGGCAGCTGATGTTTTACGGGTTCAAATATTATATGCGTCATCAAATCAATGACTTCTCTGGGCGTAAAGTGTTCACCTGCTTCTTCATTGTTCTCCTCATTGAACTTTCTGATGAGTTCTTCAAACACATAGCCCATGCCGAGATTGGATAAAGGCGGGAGTTTTCGCCCTTCAGGGTCGTTTTTTTCAAAAGGAGTGAGATTGAGGTAAGGCGAGGTAAATTTTTCTAAGATATTGAGCAGCAAGTCTTTGGAGGCTAAGTGCCGTATTTGGGTTTTGAGCTTAAACTTGTCAATAATTTCGGTTACATTGCGGCTAAACCCATTGAGATAATCCTCTACATTGGCTTGCAGGATTTGCTGCTGATTGGTGGCGGTGTCGTGCAAACGCTGCAAAGTCCATTGGCTCGTATTGTAAAATACATAGCCTGACGCGTCCTTCAATCCCGAATCGTTCCATTCCGTTAATTGTGCTTCCTCACGCTGAAAAGCGAGTTCCTGCATAACGGCTTCTTTGGTCGGCTCAAGCAAAGCGTCTAAGCGGCGCAGTACGAGCATGGGCAGGATAACATCGCGGTATTTGCCTCGTACATATACGTCTCGCAGGCAATCATCGGCAATCGACCAGACAAAGGCAACTAATTTGCTGTGTACGGTAGTGTTCATATATTTTTATGTTATTGTGCGGTTTTTCAAACCGTACTATGGCTTAAGTTGGTTCTGGGCGGCGGTTTGAACAACTCCGAAATTATTTGGCGCAAAAATAACAAAAAATCGCCTCATATTGGGGTATATGAGACGATTTTCAAGTTGTTATTTGCTAACTGATGACTGTTACCTGCTAACGGTCTTTATCTTGCCACCATTTCTGCTGCATTTACATTGCCGTCTTTGGGAAAACGAATTTCGTAGGTTTTGCCACTTTTTGCGTCTAAATGACTTGAAATGAGCCAAGGATTCATCATTTTAAGTTCTTTCAAGGTAGCATTGTGTTCTTTGGCAAAATCCGCTAAATCGTCTATATCATGATTTACTTTCACGATATAGCAAGGAATCGGTGCGTAGCGGTTTTTGGAATTGAGTTTTATGCCATACTTGCTCGGATTTTCCATCAAGGTCTTGAATGCCACAATTCTATACACATATTGTCCTGTCTCGGAATTGAGGTCAAGAT
>JAYUZN010000294.1:0-3568 GCA_043751755.1 Bacteroidota bacterium
CAAGGATTCCATTCAACAAATTTTCTAAGCCTGTGCGCAAAGAATGTTCGTTGAGGTCTGAAAGGTCGTTTTTCTGCAAAACGGAAAAATAGGATTCGATTAAGTGTGTCATATTTTTATTTTATGCCATAGCCGCTATACTGCCGCACATCTTCGGGCAGAAAACCTGCGATAATGTCTTGTGCCTGAACGCCAAGTGCTACAAGTTCCTCGCCTATTTCATGTTCGGTTTTATTTTCTAAGACCCAAATTTTGCCCTCTTCGGTCAAATGCAAATGGATTCGTAAGCCAATAACTCTGCTTTCATCTTTTTTTCGCCCCAACATCATCAGCTGATAATGATGCTTTTCTTTGTCCGCAACAACAAAAGATTCCATGTTACGAGAAATAAATTCATGTTCTTTTAACATGGCAAGAATGGCAGTTTGGTAGCTATTTAATTTTTCCATGAGATAATTTCATTGGTTAGTGTGTCAAAGATAATGAGTTTTACCTGATAAGTGTCTATCAAACGCAATAAAAAAAGATGGTCTTTCAGTTTTTCTTCCGCAAATTGAGGAATAGCTAAATATAAATGGCGTGATATGCCTAACTCTTTTAAGCCTGCCAAATAAACCAAATATTGTCCTAATATGCTATGAAATTCGTGCGCAAATGACAGTCGCAAACAACTTTTGATTTCTACGGCTATTTTTTCTACTCCTTTTTCGGCGCATAACAATCTTTCCGCGCCCAAATCAATCTCATAATCAATCTTTTCTGCTTTGTTATAAAGCTCAAGTGGGTCGTCTGTGATAAGCCAGCCCTCTTTTTCTAAGGCTTCTCTTACGGCGTTGTGATAAATGTCTTTTGCCATGTTTTTTTTGTGATAAAATTTTGCTTACAAAGTTAAAGAAAAAACCTGTTTTGCCTAATGTTTTTCAGCTCATATCCAATTTTTCGTTATCTCGTCTATTTCCGTCATTTTTTGCAAAGTAACGTCCAAAACATTTATTATTTTTTGAATATGTAGCAGTTCTTGAGAAATATTTTGCCCTTTTCTATCCTTTAAAAACTTTTCTAACACTCTGTAGCCGCCTATTTGAAATGCCCAAATCTCCTCGCTTATTTCGTCAAAATACTGCTTCTCGTTATAATACAAACGCTGATTTTTGTAAGAAATTTCTGTAACTTCATTTGTATAAATTTCCATTGGCTCGCCGATTTTCAAATCAGGAATTGTTTGCAATAAATGCGCTTCTGCAAGTTCTTTTCCTAATTTTGCTACAGCCTGAAAAGTGCTTAACTCCTCTGCAAAAATAATATGTGGAAAATCCATTTTTAGGAAATCTGCATATTTGGAACGATACGTAGGGCTGTGCAAAAAACCATATATATAATCAAAAATATCACTTGCCTTTGCTTCTGTTTGCAAAGTAGGGTATTTTTTTACGATAAATTCCTTAAATGCTGGCGTAAAATTGGATTTTTTGCCATTTTCATCTGCAAAAAGAAGGAAGTTTTCTCCATTTTTGCTGCCCCCATTGTAATAATATAAAGGAAAAACGGTAGCTCCGCCTCTATAAAACAAATTGGCATCACTCATTTTATCACTTATAAAACACAAATTCCACATTCCTTCTGCCACATTTTGCCCCGCTCTGCCTACAATTAAAGCCACATTTTTTCCTTTTTCAAAATGTTGCATCAATTCATACCTTCTACGTTCAACTAAATCTGCATCATAACATATAAATCTGTGGTCAAAAGGGCGATAATGATAGGATTTAATTTCAATTTCTTTGCCTTGCATCGCCTCCCAAGCTGTTTTTATTTCCCAATCTCTTGTATCTTTCAGCGAAAACCACTCTTTTATTCTGCGCACATCTTCGGCACTCACAAACTTTTCTATGCGTTTTTTGAGGATTTTGTCCGAAAAATCCACTAAAAAATCGTCTCTATGCGTAAGGATTCCAATGTTATTGAGTTGAAAAATATTTTTCAGATTCCAACCTTTTTCATAAGATATTTTATGCGTTTTGTCTTGCGGAATAAACAAATAATACGGACTTTGCGGTGTTAATTCCGTCCAATTTAAGGTATTTAGGCTATTATTTAGGCACATATCGTATTTAGTTTTTCGAGTGCCATAAAAATCTGTATGAAATATTTTCCTTTCAAGCCCTTCTTTTTTAATAAAAACAGAAATGCTTACACCTTGTTGTATATCGAATACATTTTTATCTTTTTCTTGTCCAAGTTCGAGGGGAGTCGTCTCTTTTTTCTTTGAATTTCCATGTAAATCAATTATATGCAGTTGATTAAAAGTAGTCATCAGGCTTTTGCGCATGAGGCGAAAGGTAGGATTGTCCAAAAAAGAATGATTCGTAATGACCGCAACCATGCCTTCTGTTACCTGCTGCATTTTCCATTCGGCAAAACGGATAAATTTCACATAATCATCTTGCAACCATTTAGGATTTTTTTCTTTTAACACTTCATTTCCTACTTTTTTATATTCATTTACTCTATCAATTATCCATTTCCCTTTATTTTTAGAGTGTCCAGAATAGGGCGGATTGCCAGTAATGACCAAAATCGGTTGTTTTTTTACCTGCTGCGCTGCCACACCTTCCTTAGAAAGAGAAGGCAGCATAAAATTTCCTTGCGTATTGAGCGGCTCTAAGGTATTTGTGAGAAAAATTTGCAGCCTTTCTTTTCCTTGCAAATCATAGCCATTTTCGTGCAAAAACTGCGACAACTTCAAATGTGCAATGGTATAAGGGGCAATTAAATACTCAAAACCATATATATTTTTCAAAATATGGTTTTTAATCGTGAGTGAAAAGCGGGTAGAATGAGGGGGAATCTCTGCCAAAATGAGGCGCGTAATTTCCAATAAAAAAGTGCCTGTACCTGTTGCAAAGTCCAAAATGGTCACTTTTTCTGTGTCCCCCAAACCTTTTAAAAGATTAAATGTATTTTTTAACACCTCATCAATCGCTCGTACAATGAAATTTACGACCGCAGGAGGCGTGTAATAAACGCCTTTTGCCTTGCGCAGATTCGGGTCGTATTGTCCCAAAAAATCCTCATAAAAATATAAATACGGGTCGGCTATTTTATTTTCGCTATCTCCTTTATTTGTCGTTTTGTTAAAAGATAAGTTTTCCTGTATTCCTCTCAAATCCAAATGATTGAGAATCGTCAAAATCTCGTTAATGACCCACCTAATCGGCTGATAACTATCTTCTTGCAAGTCTTCTAAAAAGCCTGTAAGTTCTTTAATAAGCTCAAAAGCATTAGGAATATATTTTTTCGCAGTATCTAACTCAACAGTTTTTGTATCTGCATTTAGTTTTGCTAAAAATAAGCCATACGATAACATTTGGGCGTAGGCATCTGCAAACTCCGAATGTGTCAAATCTGAAGAAACGGTTTGCTGAAAAGTTTGGTACAAACCCAATAATTTAGGGACATTTTCCGCAGCATGAGAATTTGCAAGCTCAATATACAAAAAATCTTTCAGCGTTTTAGTTCTTGAAGCAAGGGCTTTCGCTAATTCTTTCGCCGTAGCAATTCCCTTGGG
>JAYUZN010000295.1:0-1849 GCA_043751755.1 Bacteroidota bacterium
CCCAAGCTATTGACAAGCAAGAGGATAGGCTTGCCTTTGAGGTAGTTCATACCTACAAAAATCTTGTCTTTGCTGGGATTCGGGTAGGCGTAGATATTGGCGATTTCTATAGGCTTGCTTGTGGCAGTAGTGATAGTATCGCAGCCTGAGCCTACCATTGCTCCCAGATAGTAGTTGGGATAGTATGGCATAGTGAAGGCATTGTATGATAACAATTGTACGCCATGTTGTTGAAACCCACACGCTACCCCTGCACTATCGGGGTGGTTTATGACGTGCATGACATTTTCGCCATTTGTGCAACAATAGTAGATTTTGCCATTAGGAGCAAGCTGCGCTCGGTAGAATGTGCTGCCAAATGGCGAAGCATAACCATCATACGTAGCAATCACGATTTTGGAAGCCTCAATATCTGCTGCCCACAAGTCCATTTGCCACATTGTTTCTTCTGTATTGACATATAGCCACCTTGAATTAGGGGAAATTGCTGCGCCTCCTACTCCATGAAAAGGGACTTCTATTTCTATAGGATTGCCAAATTTGCCTGTACACCTGTCAAAATCTAAAATAATAAGTCTATCTGCAAGGTAGGTATCATGTTTTATATACCTTGTACCATCTGGAGAAAATAAAGCCGTACTTGCTCCGCCTGATGAAATACGTCTTGTGCCTATAGCCTGATAGCTCTTATACTCAATGCCATTGGGCGTAAGGAGAAAAATATGATACCCGTCTGCAGAATAGCGAGGGGTAATTACCCAGTAATCACGACCATTTGCATGTTTTACAGCCGCAATCATGCCATCTGTCAAAGAGTCCGATATAATACTATTGTTTTTACTAACGACTTTTCCTAAGCCAGAATTAGCCGTTAAATCTACAAAACTATACAGCAACTTATTTGAATACGTACCTCCACTCATAGGAATTACAATCGGCTCGTGAAAAAAGTAGTACTGATTAGGATGCTCAGGGAAAGGCAGTATTAATGTTCCTTGCGAGAACGTTACCCCATCATCTGCATAGCTTGTAGAATAGGGGCAAGGGCTAAAGCCAAACGCATTTTGCATAGTGTCTGCATTTCTATCCAATATAGTGAAGCCATTGGTAGAAAATAAGATTTCACCTGTTTGTTCGCTGCTTATTGTGGTAGCACTCACATTGAAACTAATATCCATGTCATGCCAAGAAAGGTTTAGGCTATCTTCTGCGAAATTTATTTGGGTTATTCCCCATGGATGCCCTGCATAACTTTCATATCCCATTAACCAATTCTCGTCTATTCTGTGTTGTGCTTGTGTTGTAGTAGTGAATAATACCCCTACTACAAAATAAAAAAATATCTTTTTCATATTTTGCGGTAATTATACCCTCCTAATAAATTTGCAGCTATTAGGAGGGTAATGGAAGGTTATTTTTCTACAATGAATTTGCCTGTTAAACCATTTAGGTTATAGTAATACAAGCCTTTTGATAAATGTTGAGTATCAAAAGGAATACTTTTCTCGTCTTGCAATGCTTGATATTGTCCTACTTTTTGCCCCAAACTATTGTAAATATAAATAGTTAGATTTTGAGTAAGTGGATAGCGTAACACAAAAACTCCTTTCCCATTTGTAGGGTTTGGTACAACTTCTACAGATTGAGCAATGGTAGAATTAGGATTATTGGCATGTCTCCAATTTATCCCTTGAGTAGCACAATTTGTAGAATCGTCAAAATCTGTTAAGCCTGTAAGTGCTGTATGCAAAACCCTTGCCCTATATACTGCCTCGCCGCCTGTATAGGGGCATTGATAGGCAATATTGGCAACTTCTTCTTTTTGTGCTTCCGTAAAGGCAAAATTGTG
>JAYUZN010000296.1:0-5661 GCA_043751755.1 Bacteroidota bacterium
GGACGAATCAATACATCTAAGAAAGAATCGAAGAATTTGCCATTTAGGATTTTGATAAAAAACATGCCAAGCAAGGGAAATAAGACCCAAAAAGCAAAAAAGGGAGAAACATTTTTTTTACTCGCAAAAAATAAATCAGAAGCATAAGGCGTAATGAGCTGATAATGCGTAGTGCGCAAAGCCTGCTCGTCCAACCAAAACTGCTCCGTAAAAGCGAAATTTTCGGGCTGATACGGATATTTGTTGAGCCATGCCACAGGCTGCCCTTTTTCAAGCTGTTTTACCCATACAAACTCCATTTCTTGACAAAGCCTTTGCAGCTCTTTGTCCGGCGGAAACAGAAAATAAAGATGATTGATACCTGCTCTTTTGGCGTGAAGCAAGACATTTATCGCAGAAAATTTATCAAATTCGTATTCGTGCGCATAAAAATACGGGGCATAAATCGCTACTTTTTGCTTGGTTTTTGGCACTTCTGCCAAAATAGGCTTGCTCAGTTGCTGCAATTGTGCCTCATTTACGATATACGCAGGTCTAAAAATGCCCAAAAAAGGTGCGGGATAAAAAGGAATCCCTTTGGAATAAATGCTTAAAGAAACCTCCAAATAATTTTCCTCATCTCGCAGCCACGCCGCATCTATCGGAATCGCCCAAGCCTGAAACGGGTTCTCATTTATCCCCAAAAATTTCCCATTCAATTTTACCTCACTTCGCCAAGCAACTCCTTCAAAATACAGATACAATTTTTTGTAGGTTTTGGGGGGAGCAGGCAGGTTGAAATAGCGCGACAAATGCACTTCTTTTTCCCCTTTGAATTTTACAGGAATGGCAAAAATCTTAGATTCTTGCTTCCACGTATTGAGTTCGACGAGTACATCATTGCGCTGCGAAGTAGGCATCAGGGGCTTTATGACGCTTATATTGCTGTCTATTTCCATCGGTGCAGCCCCAATACTCGGCATATTCCATGTTATAATGGGCAGATAAGTCGCATCAGCGATGTATTTGGGCGGTAGTGTGTCTTTGTGCGCATTCGGACTGATGTCCCTTATTGTTGTATGCTCCGGTTTGTACGGCTCTTTTTCGTATTCTTCTTTGGTAATGGTGATGTAGGCAGGTTTCGTTTGCGTAGGCTGCTGTCCCGAAAAGGTGGGCGGATTCATGGAATTATTGATAGCCGCCGCAGGTTTTGTGGGTTCTGTTTTGGGTGCATCTGGCTTTGCGGCTTCGACAGTAGGGGCTTCTTTGGGCTTTTTGTTGTTCGTAGAATCCTGCGCGTACAGAATTTGTACGCTTATAATATATATACTTAAAAATAACAGTAGTTTTGACATCAAAAATGCGTGGTTTAACTTTGACAAAGTTCGGAACTTTGCCGAAGATGCAAATTTACACACATTTCAGCTACCTTTCTCCTTTTTTGCAGAAATAAAAAAAACGTAACAATGGTATCTGCGAAATCTGCTCTTATCTGCGGAAATCTCTTACAGTGAGCTTGCCGAACTGTGCGTGCCAAAAGTAAGGTTTTTTTTGAATATCCAGAAAAATATGTTACTTTTACGCCCTAAATCGCACATAAAATGCCCAAAAAAGTAAAACAATATAGCGAAGTCGAACTGATGGAAATGTTTGGTTTGACTCGCTTAGTCGGAAATGAGGAGCATCCTTTGATGGAAGAATGGACAAATACAAGCACTTCTCTGAATGAAGGGGAGAAATATTTGTTTGATTGGATACAAAAAAATGTCCTTAAAAATATCAATAAATGGAAAGAAGAAGCGTTAAAAATGAACTTTATTTCTTTTGTCCTAAAATTAGGTTATATTGAAGATACAGAGGCTTATACAACGTACTATGAAGAAACGATTGAGGCAACGGTAGGGGCTTATTTCTTGAAATTGAAATGCGATTTTATGCTGGCAAAAGGTATTTTAGATGTACCTAAAGACCCTTATTTTCACTTTCAAGAATACAAAAAAGACAAAGACCCTTCTGGAGACCCTGATGCCCAATTGTTAGAGGCTTTTTTGATAGCCCAACACAAAAATAACGATGAAAAGCCTTTGTATGGCTGTAGCATCAAAGGCAGACGTTGGGACTTTTTTGTGATGAAAGATACAACTTATTGTATTTCAAAGGCTTATGACTGTACAGACCGCGACGACTTGCTACAAATTATCGCCATTTTGCGTAAATTCAAAGAAATTTTGGAAGCAAGATTGTTAGCTTGAATTATCATGTTGGACTGTGTGAAAAACCGCCAACTATTACTTTTTGACTCATGTTACAAATAACTCCCACCCATATTCCGGACGTATTATTGATACAGCCCAAAGTATTCAAAGATGCGCGGGGCTTTTTTTTAGAAACCTACAATCAACAGGCTTTTGAAGCGGCTGGATTAGGGTATTTGCAATTTGTGCAAGACAATCTTTCGCAGTCGCAGCAAGGTACGATTCGGGGCTTGCATTTTCAGAATCCCCCCTACGCACAAGGCAAGTTGGTTTCCGCATTTCAGGGGAAAGTCTTGGACGTAGCCGTAGATATTCGCAAAGGTTCGCCCCATTATGGACAGCATGTAGCCGTTATGTTAGATGCCGAAAACCCTCAATTTCTCTATATTCCACCCGGATTTGCGCATGGTTTTCAGGTACTTTCCGAAACATGCCTGTTTTATTATAAATGTACACAAGTCTATAACACTGCCGCAGAAGGGGGGATTTTATGGAATGAGCCTGTCCTTCAACTCCCTTGGCAGCTCGGAGAAATCGCTGCCATTGTTTCGCAAAAAGACAGCAATTTGCCGCCTTTATCAAGCTTTAAATCCCCGTTTCACTTTCTTTCCGAAAAAATATAAGACATATTAGGGCTATTTTTCAACATTTTGTAAAGATTGATAATTTTTTTCCCCAAATTTGCGACCTATTATACAATATTTGTCAATATGAAAGCAACTTTATACGTAATTTTATCGTGCTTGCTATCTTTTTCGCTCACAGCGCAGTCTGTTGTCGTGAAAAAGGGAAAAGCTATCTTTCTTGCTACGCAATCGGACTGTGCTTGTGGCAAAGGTGCTTATGCCTTAGAAGCTTATGATGGGACTTATCGCTTAGATTTCTCCCATTTTGTGAGTTTGATGGACAAAAACGCCTATCTACAACAATATGTGGTCGTTACAGGCATTGTTAAAAACAAATCCATGATGTGTAAGTGCATCGAAGTTACCGATTTGCATTTTGATATAGGTATGCCAGATATGCGCAAAGCCGTAAATCATGACATTGTTACAGGGTTTAACATTGCAGCACCTGATAGAAATCCGATGAACGATTTTCACGTGATTTCTAATGAAACGGAATTTAATCACAGGCTTGCTCCTGTAAAGGGCGAAACGGGCGTGATTCCTGATTTTCAAGACCAATTTGTGTTGGTTATCAACAAATCTGACCGCTCTTATTGGAACTTCAAAGACGTGGAGGTCTATACCTTAGAAGGCACTTTGTATGTGAATTATAACAGTTCGTCGCAGGTTACGGAACTCACAGATGTTGTGCCAAATTCTTTGGTAATTGGCGTGGATAGGGTCAATTACAAGAAAATCGTTTTCAAAGAAAACGGTGAGATTCGTAAGACGACAGATAGGCAATTTATTCCTTATAAAAAGCCCAATATCGCCGAAAGAAAGGTGGAATATACGCCCTTTGAAGGCTACCGTTTTCGGATTCAGCCCGCAGTTGAAGGCGAAAAAATGTATTTGGTACAGACTTTAAAGGAGTTTAATCAGCTGTTTGAAGAGTCTCCCCTCAAAAGAGGACAAAAAAGGGTAATGCCTAATTTTGCGTCCGAAGTGCTTATCATTTATTACAAAGGGGCTGCTCAACATTTGGAAGTGAATATACAAGGGCTAAGTAAATTGCAAAATCGTATAATTGTGCGTATGACTTCTGTGCTTGCCGAAACTGCAATAGAATCTAAAAACCCTGTCAAAACCCTTTCGATGAATGGCATGATTATCAAAAAAGGGGTTTATAACAAGATAGAATTTGAGGAAAATACAGAGAAAAAAGGCGAAATTGAGCGTTTCCCTGAGATTCCTCGTTATGAGCCTGTAGCTGCGCCAACAGAAAAATAATAAGGCGTATTTTGGGGTAAACATGTCATTTCTTGAAGAAATGGCATGTTTATTCTGGATACGTAAAGCCATCAGGCGGCGTATCATGCTTTTTGTAATCCCACAATTCTGGGCTGCTTTCTAATTGATGATAGTCCGGCGACTCGCGAAAAACTTCGGGCTTTTTGCCTTTTTTCTGGTAAACAAAGGCAAAAACAATCCCTGCCAAAGCCCCAAAAATATGCGACTCCCACGAAATTCCGGGCAATCCCGGCAATAAGCCCCATATTAATCCGCCATAAAAAAGAGATACTAATAAGCTCAAAATCAAGGCTTTTCTATCTTTTCTAATGATGCCACTTACGAATAAAAAGAAGGCTAAGGCATAGACCCAACCACTCGCGCCTACGTGATAGCTGTCGCGCGCAGCCAACCATACCCAAACATTTGTGAGAAAATACATGCCTAAATAAGCCTGTCCAGCAAATTCCCGATAATAATATAACACCCCCGCAGAGAGGATAATGAAGGGCGGAAGGTTAGAAAAAAGGTGTTCCCAACTGCCATGTATAAAAGCTGCGCCCAAAATGCCTGTAAGTCCTTGTATTTTGCGAGGAATGAGGGCAAGAAAATGGAGGTCATAGCCCAGAAATTGGACAAAAACGTGGCTTATCAGCATGAAACATGCGATAATTATGGGAATTACGAAGCTTTGTAGGAGCTGTTTTTTATCTTTGTCCATACCGTATTTTCCATTTTTTAAATGGAAATAGAAAAAAAATATTTTTCCCGCATTTTCCATTTTTTAAATGGAAAATGCCATTTTACTGCCATTTAAAAAATGGCAGCTACGGGGCTACCGTACTTTCCATTTTTTAAATGGAAAATACAATTTCACTGCCATTTAAAAAATGGCAGCTACGGGCTTGCGTTTTAGCTACAAAAAACTACTCCTCTGGCGACAAATAACTGTGTTTGGGATTGAGTCTGCGCTTCCGTTCGCCGCCGCCGCCCAAAATATCTCTTGACGTATCCTCATCTCCGCCTCGTGGATTAATGCTCCTTTGCCCCTGCCCATCATCTGCCCAGCCGTCTCCGCCCATTTCAGGCTTCATTTGGCTGATTTGCGATTGAAGTTGCGCCACTTGCGCCTGACTTTGCACTTGTTGCGCCGCCGCTTGAAGTTGCTGGGTTTGCGCTGCTACAGCTGCCCCTTTCGTATTGTCAAGATTGATATTGAAAGGAATGAGTTTGGCAGGAATCGAAAAAATGGTTTTCAAGACATTTATCGGCATATTGATAAATGCCAACATCTGGCTTGGACGATTGATGCTGATAGCCTTCGGAAAACCTTTGTCAAAATCCATAGAGAAGGTGTATTTTATCCAACGTGGGCGTGCGATTTCTACCAAATGTACCCTAAAGGGGTGCGGCAGGGTAAAGAATTGACGTTCAGACATTTTGCCCGCTTTGATGGTGAGTTCTGCGGCTGCCCAAGGCTTGCAAAAGATGCCCATTCCTTGTTCCGTAGTCGAAACAGCTTTGCCAAT
>JAYUZN010000297.1:0-3804 GCA_043751755.1 Bacteroidota bacterium
TGCCTACGGCACTACTCGTAGTGAGCCTACCGAGCTAAGAAATGCTCAAAATGAGTGTTATAACTAAATCATCAAGTTATTTATTTTTCAATCCTTAGAATAATTTAAAACTATAGAATGGCAAAACCTGTTTTTATAACTACGCAGGCTTACTAAACTTCAAAGGTTTAGTAAGCCTGTTGTATTTTGGGGGAAAATGTATCCCGTTCAACGTATAAATAAGCGTAGCCAAACGGTACAGGCTGCGCAAAATCCCTTAACCCCCTTTCGACTTCGACCAACGTTTTCTATCATTTTCATTTAATAAAATCTTACGAAGGCGGATATTACTCGGCGTAAGTTCCACATATTCATCTTCTTGAATGTATTCCATCGCATCTTCCAAAGAGAATTTTACGGGAGGTGCAATGCTTGATTTATTATCTGAACCAGAAGCACGCATATTTGTCAATTGCTTTTCCCGAATCACATTCACCACTAAATCGTCCATACGGGTGTTTTCGCCTACAATTTGTCCCATATACACCTCCTCGCCGGGGGCAATAAAGAAACGCCCTCTGTCTTGCAATTTGTCGATAGCATAAGGAATAGAAGTTCCCGTTTCGTGCGAAATGATAACCCCTGAAATACGCCCCACAATATCCCCTTTCCAGGGTTCATATTTCAAGAAACGATGCGCCATAATAGCCTCCCCTGCACTGATATTCATCACCGTAGTACGCAAACCTATCAAGCCCCGCGAAGGAATATTAAATTCTACGTGCATCAAATCGCCTTTCGGCTCCATAATGGTCATTTCGCCTTTGCGCTGACTAATCAATTCAATGATTTTGCCAATGCAACCTTCGGGAGAATCCACGACAAGCAACTCCACAGGCTCATGTTTTTTGCCGTCAATCTCTTTGATGATAACACGCGGCTGCCCTACTTGCAACTCATAGCCTTCTCTGCGCATGGTTTCCACCAACACCGACAAGTGAAGTACCCCCCGTCCAAACACTAAATACGAATCCGCAGAGTCGGTAATTTCTACCCGCAAAGCCAGATTTTTTTCCAATTCTTTGTACAAACGGTCTCTGATGTGGCGCGAAGTAACGAATTTTCCTTCTTTGCCAAAAAAGGGTGAGTTGTTGATAGTGAACAACATACACATGGTAGGCTCATCTATTTTGATGTGTTCAAGGGCTTCAGGGTTTTCAAAATCGGCAACCGTATCGCCAATGTCAAAACCTTCAATGCCTGCAATCGCACACAAGTCTCCACATTCCACTTTGTCCACTTTTTCTTTGCCCAAGCCATTGAATACATACAATTCACGCACTCTTGACTTCACCACAACGCCCTCACGTTTCATCAAATTGATGTTTTGATTGGCATTGATTTCGCCCCGAATGACCCTGCCAATAGCAATACGCCCGATATAATTAGAATAGTCGAGGCTGGTAATTTGCAGCTGAATCGTGCCTTCTACCACTTTTGGGGCAGGAATATGCTCCACAATGGCATCTAACAAATACTCGATGTCTTCGGTTTTGTTTTTCCAATCCGCACCCATCCAATTGTGTTTTGCAGAGCCAAAAACCGTAGGAAAATCCAACTGATCCTCTGTGGCATCTAAGGTAAACATCAACTCAAAAACGGCATCATGTACCTCGTCTGGGCGGCAATTTTCTTTGTCCACCTTATTTATAACGACAATCGGCTTCAAACCCTGCTCCAATGCCTTCGAAAGTACGTAGCGAGTTTGCGGCATAGGTCCCTCAAAAGCATCTACCAACAGCAAACAGCCGTCTGCCATGTTCAAGACACGCTCTACTTCACCGCCGAAATCGGAGTGACCAGGAGTGTCTATAATGTTGATTTTTACGCCTTTGTACATTACGGACACATTTTTTGCCAAAATAGTAATGCCTCTTTCGCGCTCCAAATCATTGTTATCAAGAATCAGCTCACCTGTTGCTTGATTGTCTCTAAACAACTGGCAATAATGGAGGATTTTGTCCACCAAAGTTGTTTTTCCGTGGTCAACGTGCGCGATAATAGCGATGTTGCGAATCTGCATGAAAAGAAATTGAAATATGAAATATGAAAAAGAGATGAGAATTTCTCAAATCGGGTGCAAAGGTACGATTATTTTTTTGATTTCAGGTATGTTTCACGCAGATTTTCGCAGATTTCACGCAGATTTTCGCAAATGAAAGCAGATTTCGCAGATGAAAAGAACAATAAGTACGAATGAGAAATAATCTATACATATATTTTCCCATACATATTGTTGATTATGACAAACTTATATTAACTTTCAACTCTCAACTTATAACTTTCAACTACTTATCTGCGCGCCCCAAAAACCCCTTCCATTCTCCCCAAAAGCTCTCCCAGCATTTCCTCCGAAAAATCCAAATGCGTAACCATTCTTATATGATAGTTGCCAAAAGGGGCGGCTTTTATGTCCTTTTCTGCCAATAATTGCAAAACTTCTGGCACTTTTTTCCAACTTTGCTGGGGTTTGAAAATGATAATATTCGTATCTGCGGGCATAACTTCTTCGATAACAGCCCTCTCTGATAAATCCGCTGCAATGATTTTCGCTTTTCGATGGTCTTCGGCAAGGCGAGAAATATTATTTTCAAGGGCAAAAATACCTGCCGCAGCCAAAAAACCTGCTTGCCTCATGCCTCCCCCAAAGCCTTTTCGCACCCGTAAAGCCTGTTTGATGCTTGCCTGTGAGCCTAATAACACAGAGCCGACAGGCGCGCCAAGTCCTTTAGAAAGGCAGACAGAAATCGTGTCAAAATACTTGCCATATTCCTGCGGGTCTTCGCCTGTTGCGACTAAGGCATTGAAAACCCTTGCCCCATCTAAGTGCAAAAGCAAGCCTTTTTCCTTACAAATTGCCGAAATTTCCGCAATTCTCTCCAACCGATAATAGCTGCCGCCCCCTTTGTTGCAGGTGTTTTCCAACGCCACTAAGCGGGTTCGGGGATAATGAATATCATCGGGATTGATGTTTTCAAGAATTTCATTTACAGACAAAATGCCCCTTTCTCCGTCCAATAATTTCATAGAAACGCCACTATTTGACATAGCTCCGCCCCCTTCGTACAAATAAATATGCGAACGTTTGTCGCATATAACCTCGTCTTGCGGCTGCGTATTTATCCGAATCGCAATTTGATTGGTCATGGTTCCTGATGGGCAAAATAAGCCCGCTTCCATACCAAATATTTGGGCGGTTTGGGCTTGCAAAGCATTGATGGTTGGGTCTTCGCCAAAGACATCATCACCGATTTTGGCGGCAAACATGGCTGCCAACATGTCGGGCGTAGGCTGCGTAAGTGTATCGCTGCGGAGGTCTATTTGCATGGGAAAGTTGAAAGTTGAAAGTTGAAAGTTGAGAGTTGAAAGTTGAAAGTTGAGAGTTAAAAGTTAGGAAATAAAATCCCTACATCTGCGAAAATCTGCTTTCATCTGCGAAAATCTGCGTGCCAAAGGTAGCTATTTTTCTGGGTTTGTTTGTGTATCTTTGCAACGAAATTATTTATGTATATTTCCCCAAAAACACATGAAAAAACAACAGATTCTCCCTATCTCTCTCACC
The DNA here is from genome assembly GCA_043751755.1 of Bacteroidota bacterium. Lineage (GTDB taxonomy): Bacteria > Bacteroidota > Bacteroidia > J057 > J057 > JAAFHL01. The sequence goes on from JAYUZN010000297.1 coordinate 3,602, forward strand.
CTTTTCGTCCTATTCTTTGTGATAGGCTATCTTTTATATCCGTTATTACAGTTATTGTTAGCGAGTTTGGCAGAAAAAGGCGTGTATTCACAGCTTTTTAGCAGCAATGTCTTACAAGCAGGCTTCAATTCTGTATGGTTATCCATGATAACCATTATAGGAAGTGGCATTATAGGCGTTTTTTTTGCCTATATTTTTCAATA
>JAYUZN010000298.1:0-3824 GCA_043751755.1 Bacteroidota bacterium
TAAAATAGACAAAGTTTGCAATTCATTGGTAATGCTACCGTCTGTTTCGGCAGGAAGGCTCACATTTCCGCCCCCATTTGACAAGGAAACTACATTTCCGGCAATAGACAAAGCTTGGATTTCATTGGTAATGCTGCCGTCTATTTCGGCAGGTAAAATAACAGAGCCGCCGCCATTTGACAAGGAAACTACATTTCCTGCGATAACCAAAGTTTGCAATTCATTGGTAATACTGCCATCTATTTCGGCAGGTAAAATAACAGAGCCACCTCCATTTGACAGAGAAATGGTATCATTTAGAATAGATAAAGCTTGGATTTCATTGGTAATACTGCCATCTATTTCGGCAGGAAGAATGACCAAACCACCTCCATTTGACAAAGAAATGGTATCATTTAGAATAGACAAAGCTTGGATTTCATTGGTAATACTGCCATCTATTTCGGCAGGAAGAATGACCAAACCGCCGCCATTTGACAAAGAAATGGTATCATTTAGAATAGACAAAGCTTGGATTTCATTGGTAATGCTGCCATCTATTTCGGCAGGAAGAATGACTAAACCTCCTCCATTTGACAAAGAAAGGGTATCATTTAGAATAGATAAAGCTTGGATTTCATTGGTAATACTGCCATCTATTTCGGCAGGAAGAATGACCGAGCCGCCGCCTATAGACAAAGAAATGGTGTCTCCTATGATAGACAAAGCTTGGATTTCATTGGTCGTACTTGCATCTATAGTCGCAGGTAAAATAACAGAGCCGCCGCCATTTGACAAAGAAATGGTGTCATTGCTCATGCTTAAAGTTTGGATTTCATTGGTAGCATTCGCATCAGCATCATCATTATTGAAGGTCGTAGAAGCCCCATTTGAGATATTGAGGGTTACATTTGAGCCAGAAATGGAATGAGATAAGTCTTGCAATTCATTGCTTATGCTGCCATCTATTTCGGCAGGAAGGGTAACAGAGCCGCCCGCATTTGACAAAGAAACCACATTTCCTGCAATAGATAAAGCCTGAATTTCATTGTTGGCATCATTGTCATTGTCTCCAGTATTGCTAATCACTGTTCCTGCAATGCTGATGCCTGCGCCTGCCGAATATAAAGATTGCGTACTCATCGTCCCGTCCGCACTTGCTATGACGATTCTCGTACCTGCCCCTGTCAAGCTCGAAGATTTTATATTTCCTACGACTTCCAAAGCACTTGTAGGGCTAATTGTGCCAATTCCTACATTTACGGCACTCGCTCCTGTTCCGCCCAAGACCAAAGCATTAGAAACGCCTACAATGGCATTATAGCCGATAGCGGTAGCATTCGTTAGGTTGGCAACATTGGGATTTGCATTGTAGCCGATAAAAGTATTGTTGCTGCCTGTTGTGTTATTGTAGCCGCTGTTATATCCTGAAAAGACGTTATTTCCGCCTGTTGTATTGGCAAAACCACTTAAATATCCCGAAAAAACATTGTTAGTACCTGTTGTGTTTCCTTTTCCAGATTGATAGCCATAAAAACTATTGCCTGTGGCATTAGTGTTCGCATAGCCAGATTGATAGCCCGAAAAGGTGTTGTTATAAGCCGTATTGAAATAGCCTGCCGAGTCGCCTATCATTACATTTCCTTTTCCAGTGGCATTTGAATAACCGCTTCCCATGCCGAGATACGTATTTCCTGCACCTGTAGTATTGGAATGTCCACTAAAATAGCCCGTAAAAGCATTATAAGAGCCTGTAGTATTGCTATAGCCTGATTCAAAACCCACAAAAGCATTTCGAGAGCCACTTGTGGTAGCATATCCACTTTGCCCCCCTAAATAAGTGTTGTAAAAAGCGGTTGAACTTACCCTACCTGTTTGGTGTCCGATATAAACATTACTAGAGCCAGTTGTGTTATTTCTCCCACATTCGTAGCCCGAAAAAACATTGGATAATCCTGTCGTATTAAAATAGCCAGATTGAAAACCCGTAAACACATTATACTGCCCAGTAGTATTAGAATATCCAGATTGAAAACCGATATATACATCATAGTTCCCATTGATATTTCCGTAGCCAGCCTGTCCTCCCACAAAGACATTAAAAACGCCAAGCGTGTTGCCATAGCCGCTTTGTTCGCCCACAAAGGTATTGCCTGTGCCTACACTGCCATTTGAAAAACCACTTTTATAGCCTAAAAAGGTATTGTTCGTTGCTGTATTCAATTTCCCAGCTTGATAGCCTACAAAAGTATTGTTATAAGCCGTATTCGCATAGCCCGCCGAGTCGCCTATCATCACATTGCCTTTGCCCGTTGTATTCGCATATCCGCTTTTATTGCCAAGATACACATTGCCACTTCCTGTTGTGTTAGAAAAACCACTTAGCCCGCCCAAAAAAGTATTATTCGTAGCCGTTGTAGTACTAACCCCTGATTGATAGCCTACAAAAACGTTTTGGCTGCCCGTATGGGCGGCTCCTGCCTGAAAACCAATGCCTACGCTGTTGCTCCCGCCCATAGGGTTGTTATCAACACTGTAACTCGTGTTTTGTGCCGTCAAGCTGCTTGTAGCGAAGCACAGAATAGTAAATAGTAAGAAAGATAAAAATTTCATACGTTGAAAGATAAAAAATGTAAATGGTAGTACAGCTTCCGAAACCTTTGTGGTTTCACGCACCTAACTAACGTCAATTATACGTAAGATATTACCCGTAGTTGCCATTTTCCAAATGGGAATGACTCCAGCCCGTAGTTGCCATTTTCCAAATGGCAATGACGACCATTTAGAAAATGGTCGCTACGTTACAAAATAAGCTCCTCAAAATTGGCAACTAAGGCGATTTTATTATCCGCAGGAGCCTCGTGATGATTGGCATGATAGCCATAGACCTCATACTTAGCCGCCAACAATTCCAATTCTTTGTAGTAACAATGGGATTTTATATTGGGATAAAAAATAATTTCATTAAAAATGCGCACTTTTTTGGTTGTAGGATATTTTTCAAAATGCGTCATAAACAAATAGGCATTGCCCATATCTCCCGAATAGCACAAGATTTCGTCCTCATCTTCAAAAATATAGGCAAAAGTCGGCATGTTAGGAACGTGCATTCCTGTAGTATCTATATACGAAATACCCCCATTTGGAAATTGCCATAAAGGGAGAAAATCGGAATATTCTTCAGGTTTTTGTTGCGAAAAAGCCAAAAACTGATGCAACAAATCCCCAAAATCTGCGGTAGGATACAAGAGTTTTGCCCGTTTTTGCTCCGCATATTTTTGGTGAAAAATGAGGGTAGAAAGGCTGCCTACGTGGTCATCATGCAAGTGTGTGAGCAAAATATAGTCTATTGCGCCCGCAAGCCCCTTTTCTCGCAAACGTGGGTAAACGCTATGCCCGCAATCTAATAAGATTTTTTTTCCTTTAAAGCTTATCAAAGCCGCAGAATTGCCTTGCGCAAAGTCGAATGCGCCGCCTGTGCCAACGAATTGAATGGTTATCATGGTATTGGTGGAAGTGAAAGACAAAGGTACAAAGAAACGGCGCTTTGTATTCGTAAAAAAATAACGGGGCATGTTTTTTCTATAAATATCGCCGTCCCTACGGGACTATTAAATGATTACTTTATTTAAGTTTCTTTCCTTAGGAACGAAAAATAAATAAGTTCACAATTTTATTGTAATTTTTGTAAAAGGCATTTGCCCCCCCGCCCCCCTGAAGGGGGGAGAAAGGCTTTACCCCCCTTCAGGGCAGGGCTGTTCATTTCATTTATTAAACGATGTGTTTTAAGCTGTTTTCGTAAGGAAATGGCTTAAAAATGGTAATAAAACCCGCCCAAAGTGGTG
>JAYUZN010000299.1:0-2029 GCA_043751755.1 Bacteroidota bacterium
GCATACGTACCTGCCATTTTTTAAATGGCAGCAGTAGTTTCATTGCCATTTAGAAAATGGCAACTACGGGGGCATACGTACCTGCCATTTTTTAAATGGCAGCAGTAGTTTTATTGCCATTTGGAAAATGGCAACTACGGGGGAAAATGGCAACTACGTTCTCAATAATTCGCTACAGGTGCGACTTTAATATACGTTTCATACGCAAAACGGCAGGCATCATAACAGGTTTTGATAAAACGCTCCTCTTCAGGCACATTTTGCTTACGAAGTGCGTCCTCTGTTTGTGTCATTCTTTGCGTAAAAGTAGCCTCATCATTCAAGGCAAAATCGCCCCAACGCAAGAGAGCAGCGCGGGTATCTACAATCGGTTTGCCATTGACCGTACTATTAAAATCGCCGTCTATATTCAGCGGCTCAAACTTGGAATTGCGCGCCACTTCCCGCAAATAAGTCGTAAAATGCTCATTCAAGAAAATGGCAATGTCTTTGTAAATAAAACGAGAATCTGCCCATTTGTGCTTCAATTCCAAATACTTAGCAAAATCCTTTTCTTTTTGGAAAATGGAAAAAGGCAAAACACTATTATATAACTTAGCAAAATACATCATGGTCGTGAGAGGTCGTGTAATGAACACATCTTTATTTGCATCTTCAAAAATGTGGGTAAAATTCGTAACCGCATCTTTCGTTCTCATGCCATAATCATGGTATTCCGTTTGATTTTCAAATTGCGCTTGATTGGCAAATTTAACAATAGACATCGCCGCTAACATTTCTACGAGATGCGCATCATTTTTTTGGGCAGCCCCACCTTCGTTGTTTGCGTAGGGATTTCCCGGCTCATCATAGAGATAATACATGGCATCAAGTCTATCCGTCCCTTTCAATTCTTTTTCGTAATAGGAAAGGGCAGCCTTCGTTTTTGACATGAAATTGCGGGCATCTACGGCACTATTTGGGCTATCTTCTACCGTAAAATAAGGCATTACGACAGATGCGCCAATTTTTGCGGTTTTCAAAGCATCATTCAGATTGCCTGTATTTCTGCGCAAATTCTTGACCAATTGAGGAAAACCTGAAGACCCTGTTCCGCCAAAAATAGAACTTACAATGAAAATCCTATCATTTGGGGTAAAAGACCTCGCAAAATATTTATATTCTTCGGTCGTAGTCAATTCATTGAAAATGATGCTGCCAATGTTGGGATTGCCTTTAAAGCCCACCGTCAAATTGAGGTTGAGTTCTGTATGTCGGTCATTTTCGGGCGAATCATCAAACAAAAGGCGCAGCAGGTTTTGCGAATTTTCATTCATTCTTGCCACGTCCATATAGTTGTAAAAAGTTTTGGTTATATTCCCAAACTCCAACTGAAAGGCGGTTTTGATATTGCCAAGGGTAGAGCCTTCAAGGGCTTCTGCGCCAAGTGGCGAAAAATCGGTGAGAAAAAAGCCGTCCTGCGGCACGTTTTTGGAGGCATAGACTCTTTCGCGAATCAATTTGTACAAATCCAAAGACTTGATAGCGCGCGCCGTATCTTCGTTTTTGCTATCCACGTCTATAATAATGGGTACGATTTTTTGCATATCGACCTTCACGCCCGCAGCCAATAGCGTTACCAAAGAGCGCATAACCCGCGCGCCTGTTCCGCCTATGCAAAATAAAAAGAGTCTGCCTGTCATAATATAATTTTGTTTAAAAAGATGCCGCAAATATACGTTTTTTTAGCATTATGATAGGCTTATACTTTGAATCGGGCAAATTTTCTTGTAAACAGGTAATTTCCAGAAGAAATGAGATGTTTACAGATAAATTTGGCGTATGTTATATAAAGCTCAGGCTAAAGCCTAAGCTACACGTAACGTAAAATAGCGTTAGGAACGAAAATTGAATAACTTAACAGTTTGTCTTTTGCCCCCCTGCCCCCTTCAGGGCAGGGCTGTTCATTTCATTTATTAAACGATGTGTTTTAAGCTGTTTTCGTAAGGAAATTGCTTAAAAATGGTAATAAAACCCGCCCAAAGTGGTG
>JAYUZN010000300.1:0-2849 GCA_043751755.1 Bacteroidota bacterium
ACTAAGGCACGAAGGAAACTAAGAAAGAAAAAGTGTGGCTTAGTTGTCTTCTTTTACCAGATTTCTTCGTGTTTCTTCGTGCCTTAGTGGTGAGAAAAACCTCAAGTTATTTAACTTTCGTTCCTTACATCAGCTTTTCATAATTTGCACAAAGATACAAAAATATTTTTTTTCTTGCTATCTCAAGAAACCACCGATTTCACCCTTCCCTCTTTCAACACCGTTTCTATCACATCTCCGGCTGCCAATTCCTGTTCTGAAGAAATGATTTTCCCTTCTTTTAAGGTAAGAGAATAGCCTTTTTCCAAGATTTGCGTATGCGACTGATGAAAAGCTTGTAGTTGTGTATCCAGCATTTGCAAGCTATGGCGGCGATTTTGAAGGGCATTTTCCATTTCTGCCAAGAGTTGCTGCTGCCATTTCTTCAAGAGATTTTTCTTATTTTCTATATCCGAAAGCATCACTTGTTTCAAAGTCATTTCTATTTTGACCAACTCAAAGCGAAAAAACTGTATCTTTTGGGGCAGAATCTGCCGCACTTCCGCCTGTAATTTCGCTACTTCATGCCGCTTTTTTTGCACCCCTTGCAACAAAGCCTGCTGCAATTGTGTATGATAATTGTCCAACAGCTGCTGTTTTATATGAAGTACATGCCGCACAAATTGTGTAACCTTTTGGCTTTGGTCGTGGAGGTAATGTAATATCGTTTTTTTGTCTGGAACGGATTTGACCGCAGCAGCAGTAGGCGTTTCTGCCCGAAAATCTGCCACAAAATCCGCAATCGTAGCATCTGTTTCATGCCCGATGCCTGTGATAATCGGAATGGTACAAGCAAAAATGGCACGCGCGACCGTTTCCTCATTAAAATTCCACAAATCCTCGATAGAACCGCCCCCACGTCCCAAAATAATCGTATCTGCCCCCAATTTTTCGGCTTTGACAAGGCTCTGAATAATGGATTTTTTGCCCTGTTCGCCCTGCACAACCGTAGGAATCAGGGTAACTTTGATGGGGGGAAAACGGTTTTTCAAGGTATTCAAAATGTCTTGAATCGCAGCTCCTGTGGGCGAAGTCAAAACGCAGATTTTGTGCGGAACTTTGGGAATCGGCTTTTTATATTTGGCATCAAAAAGCCCTTCTTTCTGCAATTTATCTTTTAATGCCACAAATTGTTGATACAAATCGCCCAAACCTGTTTTCTGTAAAGCCTTGACATTGAGCTGATAACGTCCCGAAGGAGGATAGACTTCTACATTTCCTGTAACAACCACTTTTTCGCCATGTGCAATTTGTGGCGCGTCTATCGCAACATTGCGAAACATCGTGCAATTTATCTGCGCATCTTTGTCTTTGAGGCTAAAATACACATGCCCCGACTGGGAATTGTAGGTCAAATTAGAAACCTCTCCTGTAACAGAAGTGTTTTTCAACACGCTATTGCTTTCTAATAATTGCTTTATGTAAAGCGTGAGGTCGGTTACGGAATAGGGAGTCATAGATGTTGAGTTGCTTTGTTCGCGCAGATTCTCGCAGATTCGGGACGCAGATTTCCGCAGATTAAGTTGTAGAAAGTAAATGAGATGTAATAGTTTGATTATTAATATTTTATGCTAAAATATATTTGCAAAAGGTCTATATTTTTGCCCCCGTTTGTGTCCCCACAAACGATGCTTTTCTGCTATAGGCGTATAGAACGCCTATTTGTCCTCCGTTTGTGAGGACACAAATGGAGGCGCAAATGAATGGCTATAGCCATTTATCGTCCCGTTGTCAGTGGGGACACTGACAACGGCGGCATTTCAACGATTGTCAGTTATTTATAGATTTACTACTTACCTTAACAGCAGGAAAAATATAAGCTTATTTTTTACAATTTGCTACCAAATAGGTCATCAACATTTGTTGTTTTTCGGAACTAATGACCTCCGAACCTGCTTTTCTATTGGTTTTTGCGACCATATCAGGCACAATCTGCGATAATTCTACTTCTGTGTAGTTTTTAGGGTCTTTTAAGCCATGACAACCTGTGCATTTTCCCTCATAAACGGCTTTTCCTTGCGAAAGCATTGCCGTTACAGGCATGAGAGGGTTTGGGTTAGCAGCAGTAGTCGTTGTACTTGTCGTAGAAGTACTTGTTGTACTGGTCGTGGTAGTTGTTGTCGAAGGCGGCGTAGTGCTTGTAGTAGTCGAAGTACTTGAGCTAGTTGTTGCGGCGGTCTTCTCGCCTGTTGTGGCTTTGGAAGCGGTGTGTTTTGCCGTAGAACAAGCAAAAATAAAACAGAGACTGAGAATAAAAATGCTTTTTTTCATGATATTGGAAATATGAATGTGAAGTGAATAGATAAGTATGTGGGTCTCGCAGATGTTGGCAGATGTTGGCAGATGTTGGCAGATAACGCAGATAAGCTTAGTTAGCATTGCCGAGCTACTGTGTTTTTTATCTGCGAAATCTGTTTTTATCTGCGAGAATCTGCGTGATGAAATTCCATCAATATATAGGGTTTTTTTCCTACAAAAACAGCCGCTATGTCCAAGCGTTCCGCAATCTCATGTTCTTGCAATTCGTGGAAATATTCATTTTTAGTAATTTGTGTCAATGCCTCTTTTTTCTTTGCTTCTATCTGCGTTTCATTGCTGTTTTTATCTATGACTTTCATTTCTAACAAAACGCCATAGCTCTTTTTATCTTTTGGAATCATCAAAATATCGTACCTGCCTAAGCCACTTTCACGATTTGAACGAATTATATACTCCTCTCCTACTAAGGAAATCAACCCTAAAACGTAGGCATGAGCCACCTTTTCGGGTTCGCCTGCCAAGTCAAAATAGCTCAAAGTATCCTTCATAAC
>JAYUZN010000301.1:0-17597 GCA_043751755.1 Bacteroidota bacterium
TTCAATTCTCTGCCTTTTTGCGCATAATCCAATCCATAACCCACCACAAAAGCAGGCGGAATCTCGAAAGCCACATAATCAGGCAGCGTTTTTCCCACAAAAGAAGCGGGTTTATACAGCAAAGCTACGATTTTGATAGAAGCAGGCTCATATTTTTGCAAAAAATCTACCAAAAAGTCCACCGTAAAACCCGTATCTACAATGTCTTCTGTTATCAAAATGTGTTTTCCTTTCAAGTCCAAACCCTCCAAACCAAACACATTTTTGACATTTTGGCTACTTTTCATACTGTTATTATACGTAGAAATTTTGACAAATTGAATTTCTGGGGCAAAAGTCAATTTTCGGAGCAAATCCGCCGCAAACATAAAAGCCCCATTCAAAATGGGGAGAAAAAGGGTGTTTTTGCCCGTATAATCCGCATTAATTTGCGTAGCAAGACGGCTTATATTGTCTTGTATTTCTGTTTCGCTCAGATAAGGAACAAATGTTTTATCGTGAATTTTTATCATGTTATAAAATTAAAAATCATAAAATTACTTGTTTTACCATACTCTTTTTGCCTTGTACCGAAATGGCAAGTACGATGAAATTGGGAATGTCATATTCGGTCATTATTGCCGCATAATTGCGGTCAATTATCTGTTTTTCAGCCATTTCCAAGCCCTTTGTAAGCGTCTCTTTGTCGGCTTTGTCGGGGCTTTTAAGCTCTATAATGATGCCCAATTTTTGCTTATCTTTTTTGGGAACCAGGCAAATATCTGCCCTTCCATAGCCAATTTCTTTGTTGGAAAAAATATGATAATCCCCCGTTAATTTCACCAATAAACCCAAGAAAAAAGCATGATAAAACTTTTCGGGCATGCCGCCAGAAGTGTCATGATAGCTAAAAACGGCTTCTACAAAACGCTGAAATATTTTTTTGAAAATGGGAATTTGCCCCGTCAAAAGTGCCAATAACATATCTTCATGTCCACTTTGTTGAATCGGCGTTTCCACCCATTGCCGAATAAATCGCTTGAAAATAGATAAAACTTCTTTGTTCGGAATGGCAACCTCACAATAGGGTACATACTCCTCACTTCGGATATTTCGATAGGTCAAATATCCGCCAAACAACAGTAAATTCCAAACTGAATCAATATTACTATGGAGTTCGCCAAAAGCGAGATTTTTTTCAAGATGAATTTTCAGCCATTGTCCTTGTATCAAGGCTTCCAAATGATGACGAATAGAGGTCGATTTGTTAAACATCACCTCTTTAATGAGTGCATTGTCGCTTGTATTTGCCCAAAAAGTGTCGAATTCCTCCCCTTTTTTATCTACAAAATTGAGCACTGACCAAGGATTGTAAATGTTTATTTTCCCAAATTGATAGCTGTTGTACCACAATTTTACTTCCTCTTTTGTATGAAATAAGTCATAATCCTTCAAAAAAACAGCTACTTCTTCTTGGGTAAAGCCGAATTTATCCGCCATTTTTGCGTCCAAAATCGAAAATAAATCAAAGTTATTCAAACCTGAAAACATAGATTCCTTCGCAATTCGGGTGATGCCTGTCAAAACCCCTTTTTCCAAATACACATTGTCTTTCAGCCCGCTACCCAAAAAATCCTTCATCAGATTTATCATTTCTTTGTAGTAATTATTTGAATATGAAGCAATTACAGGTGTATCATATTCATCTATCAAAATGACTGTTTTTTGATTATAATGCTGCGAAATTATTTTGCACATTGAGAGTAAGAGGTCTTGAAAATCGGATAATTTGGTTTCTTCATCAAATAATCGCTGAAATAACTTAGCATCTTTTTTGAGCAAATTAGACTGAGAGAGTATCTCCAAAAAAGGCGTAGCTGCGCCTGCGACATTACGCACAAAGGCAGAATACATATCTTGCCAATTCTGACTCTTTAAATCCTTGAAAGTGAGGTAAATAACAGGATGTTTTCCGCATTTTTCCATGTATTTTCCTGCATCTACTGTTGCTATATATAGCCCTTTGAATAACTCCCTGTTATCTTCTTGTATATCATAAAAATACTTCAACATGGTCATACTCACTGTTTTACCAAAACGGCGTGGACGTGTCGTAAGCAAAGAAGTATTTGCGTCAATGACCTCTTTTATATACGAGGTTTTGTCTATATAATAGTAATTCTCTGTGAGAAGCGTTCTGAAATCGGATTGCCCGATAGGTATTTTTTTGCGCTGCATTGTGATATTTTTGACAAAGATAAGGATAAATGGAAAAAAAGCCCCCTTTTACCCTAAAAAAAAGACAAGTACCATAGTTTTTTATGTAAATTTGCACCGTTTTTCCCATAAAGGTAAAAAATAGGCTTTTATCTCTCATCATTTTATCATAATATCCGCATGATAGTCGAAATCACAGTGCCAAGTCCGGGCGAATCTATTACCGAAGTCGAAATCGAAAGCTGGCTTGTCGAAGATGGCGCAGTAGTCAAAATGGACGCAGAATTGGCAGAAATCAATTCGGACAAGGCGACCCTAACCGTCAATGCCGCCGCAGCTGGCAAAGTTCAGATTTTGGCACAGGCAGGCGAAACGGTCAAAGTGGGACAGGTAATTGCGAAAATTGATACAGAAGCTGCCGTTTCCGCACCCAAAATAGAAGCCCCACAGGTCTTAGAAGCTATCAAAATAACGGGCAATGAGTCCGAAAAAGTGGCATCTCCTTCGGCAGAAAAAATGATGCGTGAGCAAAACCTGAATCTCACAAATGTGGAAGGCTCAGGCAGAGACGGCAGAGTTACGAAAACGGACGTGTTGCAAGTGGTAAATACGCCAAAAACAGAGACTCCCAAAGTGGAAACGCCAAAAGTGGAGGCAAAACCGCAAACGCCCGTAGTCGCTCCTACGCCGATTGTAGCAGGTGCGCGTGGTGAGCGTAGAGAAAAAATGAGTGCCCTTCGCCGCAAAATTGCAGATAGATTGGTTTCGGTCAAAAATGAAACTGCCATGCTCACGACTTTCAACGAAGTAGATATGCAGGCTGTGATGGAGTTGCGCACCAAATATAAAGATAAATTTAAGGAAGTGCATGGGGTAGGTCTGGGCTTTATGTCCTTCTTTTCAAAAGCCTGTGCTATGGCTTTGCGGGAATTTCCTGCCGTAAATGCACAACTTGATGGCAAAGAAATTGTTTTTCACGACTTTGTGGACATGGGAATTGCCGTCAGTACGGAAAAAGGCTTGGTTGTGCCTGTGATTCGCAATTTGGAAAATATGACTTTGGCGCAGATTGAGGCGGCTGTGGCTGCGTATGGAGCAAAGGCAAAAACCAACTCTATAACGATTGACGACATGACAGGCGGCACTTTTACGATTACAAATGGGGGTGTGTTTGGCTCTATGCTTTCTACGCCGATTCTCAATCCTCCACAAGTGGCAATTTTGGGTATGCACAATATCGTACAACGCCCTGTGGCGATAAATGGAGAGGTCAAAATCCGCCCTATCATGTACGTAGCTTTGTCGTATGACCATCGCATTATTGATGGCAAAGAGGCAGTGAGTTTTTTGGTGAGGGTGAAGGAGAGAATCGAAGACCCTGCGAGATTGTTGTTAGAGGTGTAGTTTTTATTTCACGCAGATTTTCGCAGATGGGGACCCAGATTAACACAGATAACAGTTCGGCTGCGCTCACTGTACGATTTGCGAAAATCTGCGGTTAAATTTGTGTTCATCTGCGAGAAAAATAAATAAATGAAAATAAAAAGCCTTTTTTATAAAGATAACTATCAAGGTTGGCAGTTTGAAACGGGTTTTCAAGACTTCAATTTATTGGTAGGCATTTCGGGTTCGGGAAAATCGCAAATATTGAATGCTATTATGGCATTGAAAGAGATTGCGAAAGGGGCTTCTATGAATGGAATTGAATGGCAAATTCATTTTGAAGGAGAAGACCATCAGGAGTATGTTTGGGCAGGAGCATTTCATACAAGCATAAAATATGAAAAAGAGCATAAAATAAAACACGAAACTTTATTTCAACAGAACAATCATCGTAAGATAGAACGATTGGCAAATGGGCATATAAGGGACAATGAAGTATTAAATGCTTCTCTTTTAGATAGAACAAAAAGCTTATTAATGCTTTTCAAAGATGATTTATTTGTAAAAAATGTGGTCGCTAATTTTGAAAAAATTATGTTAAGAGATTATACTATTTCACAGCAAGATAGAGAACTCCCTTTTTATAAATTCTATAACCTAAAAAGCCGATATGATGATATAAATAACTTAACCGATTTGCAAAACTTAGAGACAAGTATTTCAGAGAAACTCATTATTGCAAAACGGAAGGAAATGCCCATATTAGCTGAAATACAAAGTCGGCTTACTGATGTGTTTCCGCAAATTGCAGATTGGGTTGTTTATTTGTCTTATGATGAGCGCAAAACAGGGAAACGACAAGGAAGTATTCAGTATCGAATCAAAGTGAAAAATAATCCCAAATGGATTCAACACGAACAAATTTCTTCGGGCATGTTGCGAACACTCAATCATTTTATCGAAATAAATCTATGCAGCGATAACACAGTTTTTCTGATAGATGAATTTGAAAATAGCTTGGGAATGAACTGTATAGACATTCTTGCCGAAGATTTGATAGCCGAAAGTATGAGGTTGCAATTTATAATTACAAGTCATCATCCTTATATCATCAACAACATTCCCATGGAAAATTGGTTAGTATTGAATCGCAAAAACGGGCGAATTTTTGTGCAGAAGGCAGCCGATTTGGGCTTAGGCATTTCCAAACATCAACATTATTTGCAACTTGTCAATTCACCCTTTTACAATAGCATAACCTAAAGAAATGAATGTATATTTTTTGGTAGAAGGTCAGGGCGAAAAGATAATTTATAAGGAATGGCTAACATATCTTTGTCCACATTTGACCGAAGTAAGCGATTTTCAGGCAATCGTAGCCAACAATTATTTTATTTTTAATGGAAAAGGGCAGCCACAGATTTTTAACCAAATCAATGATTCTATCCAAGATATAAATTCAATCGGAAAATATGATCATTTTGTGGTAGTTATAGATGCTGAAAATGAAACAGTTAGTGATAAAAAACAAGAAGTATTGGACAATATTACGCAAACTTTGCAAGATACTTGTCAGTTAGCAATCATTGTTCAAAATATTTGTATAGAAACATGGTTGCTGGGAAATGACACCTATTATCATAAACCATCAGGAAACAAATATTTTCCAGCTTTCCATGATTTTTATGATATTTCCAGACAAGACCCAGAAAAAATGACAAAAGAGGCTACTTTTTCTTCTTCTACGGCGAGTTATCATTTTCAATACTTACGGAATATGCTACTCTGTCATGGCATCAGATACAGCAAAAGTAAAATGTCTTCACAAATTACAAATGCTGTATATTTGCAGCAAATTCAGCAAAGAGTGGTTAATACGCCTACGCACTTAGCCTCTTTTCAAGATTTTATTCAATTTACAAATAGCATTTAATTTCACGCAGATTTTCGGAAGGCTCATCTTGACACGCATTTAAGCTATCATAAAAACAATGCCATGGCAGTTCGCAATACAAAATCCTATTCCAAATTCACGTATGACGATTTAGACCTGTTAGGGTTGGAAACTGTCATTGTAGATATATTTGCGGGGCAGACGATTTTGCCTGTGGCGGCGAGTAGTTGGCTGGAAGAAACCTTGCGCAAAGGAGCTAAATTTTCCCTAAATACAGAAAAAGCGAAATCAGAGTTTATTATCGCACCGATTCTCAATGAATTGCACGAAAATAATGAGGAGGTTTTTGCCGTATATTCAGGATTTAATTTTACAGTAGATGCAGAAAAAGGACTTCAAGGTTTTTGCGATTTTTTATTGGCAAAACTCCCGCTCAATGTTGTGCCTAAGTCGCCTATCATTGCAGTTGTGGAGGCAAAATTGAATGATGTATTGACCGCCGCCGTTCCGCAATGTGCCGCAGAACTCTATGCAACGCGCCTTTGGAACGAAAAACGGGGACAGCCTTCTCAAACCATTTATGGAGTCATCACTACAGGCAATGTCTGGCAATTTCTGCGCTACAAAGAAGGTATGAGGATTGAAATTGATTCACAAATATATAATTTGAAAGACTTGAGCAGTCTGCTTGGGATTTGGCAACATATAATCAATCAATTCAAATAAGGAATTGAGAATTGAAAATTAAGATAAATATTTAATAAACAATTATTTACAACTTAAATATTTATTTACTTTATTTCTAACTTGTACTTAAGCGATAAATATAACAAAAATGCAACACATAAATACAGCCCAACTAGCGGGCAAAAGAGTCCTAATAAGAGTAGATTTCAATGTGCCTTTGGACAAGGCTACCCTACAAGTTACTGATGATAAGCGCATTAGAGAAGCGATTCCTACCATTCAATATATTTTGGAGAATGGCGGCTCGGTCATCTTGATGTCGCACTTAGGTCGCCCAAAAACGGGGGCGGAGGATAAATATAGCCTTCGTCATGCCCTTTCTACCGTCCAAAAATACCTCACAGGTGAAGTGTTATTTGGGGGAGATTGTATAGGCGAGGAGGCGTACAAAATGAGTGCAGGCTTGCAAGCAGGACAGGTTTTGTTGTTAGAAAATGTGCGTTTTTATCCTGAAGAAGAAAAAGGAGACAGGGAATTTGCTGCGAAATTGGCAAAACATGGCGATATTTATGCAAATGATGCCTTTGGAACGGCACACAGGGCGCATGCAAGTACGACAATCGTGGCAGAGTTTTTTCCCGAAAAAAAATATGCAGGTTTTTTGCTCTACAAAGAAATAGAAATGGCAGAAAAAGTCATGAACAACTCTGTAAAGCCTGTAACAGCGATTATGGGAGGGGCAAAAGTCTCGGACAAAATTCTGATAATGGACAAATTGTTAGATAAAATAGATTATTTGTTGATTGGGGGCGGAATGGCATATACCTTTTTGCGGGCAAGAGGCTTGAAAGTGGGGACTTCTTTGGTAGAAGCGGACAAAATCGGCGTAGCAGCCCAGATTTTGAAAGATGCGCGTGCCAAAAATGTAACCGTTTTGGTGCCTGTGGATTCGGTGGTAGCAGATAAATTTGCAGCAGATGCCAAAACCCGTATCGCCCGAAGCAACGAAATGCCCGAAGATATGATGGGCTTAGACATAGGTCCTGCCACTTTTGAACTGTTTTATGACACCATTTTGGAGTCAAAAACCATACTTTGGAATGGTCCAATGGGGGTTTTTGAGATGGAAAAATTTGCAGCAGGCACAAATGCGATTGCGCAAGCGGTGGTAAAAGCTACGGAAAATGGGGCTTTTTCGCTCATTGGGGGCGGAGATTCTGCGGCAGCGATTGCAAAGGCAAATTTAGAAGACAAGGTTTCTTATGTTTCTACGGGTGGGGGTGCTTTGTTAGAGTATTTGGAAGGAAAAATACTTCCGGGCATTGCAGCACTTGGCTAAGGAATTGAAAATGAAAAATTGAAAATGAAAAATTTACCTTATTACACAAAGTAAATAGGTCATTTTGATTATTTTCAACCCTTTAAGGAACAAAAATTAAATAACTTGCCATTTTTCTTACCACTAAGGCACGAAGAAACACGAAGCTATATGGTAAAAGAAGACATCTAAGCCACACTTTTTCTTTCTTAATTTCCTTTGTGCCTTAGTGGTAAATGATGATTTTATTCTTTTCGTGTTCCTAAAGGCTTAAAGCTGTATCGTTTTTTGCATGATAGCTGCTTCATTCTCAATTCTCAATTTTCAATTTTCAATTTTTTCAACTATGCGTTTTCGCCATTTTTATATTTTTTTGCTGTGTACTTTGTTGCTGCCAATGGTAATTTCGGCGCAGATAAATCTATTTAATACAGGGGCAGGAAATGCGGCTCCGCCAGACACTACAAAAGGGGGTGCGGGAGGAAATGCTGCCCTTCAAAAAAGAATAGACGAATTGCGCAAACAAGGCGTACCTGAAGATGTGATTCAAGGCTATATACAGCAGCAAGGTGGACAAAAACCCCCGAATCAACAGGGAAATACGCAAGGGCAAACCGCAGGACAGCTGCCGGGACAGACTCCGCCCGACTTATCGCCTACTGCCCTTGCCGAAAAAGCTGCCGAAGAAGAAAAAAAGAGGATACAAACTGTTCGAGATTCTGTAGACGCTTTCAAGCAAGAAATTATAGATGAGTATAACAATAAAGAAAAATTCAAAAAACAGCGACAATACCAAGCCGCACTCAAAGACCCGAATACCTTATTTGGGCAGCATATTTTTATAATAGAAGACCCTACCCGCAATGATACAGCCACTTATCTGCCGCCAGATGAGTATATTGTGCAAAAAGGGGATAAGTTTAACATTGAAATCGTGGGAGAGGGCGAACTGTTTGAACCCTTAGAAGTCGGCAGAGATGGCTCGGTGTATCGGCAATTTATGGGCAAAAAATATATAGGCGGCATGACCTACAAAGAGGCGCAAAAAGTATTGGTAGCCGCTTACAAAAAAATAGTACCTGATAAGTCTATCGTTCAAATTACCCTTTTCAAAAATCAGAGCAATATTTCGGTCAATGTGGTGGGAGAGGTAAAAAATCCTGGCACATATACCTTACCTGCGGTTACGAATGCCATTAGTGCCTTGTTTGCGGCACAAGGCATTAACGAAATGGGGAGCGTGCGACATATTTTGGTCAAAAGAGCAGACAAAGTCATCAAAGAAATAGATTTATACGCTTTGTTAGTAGAAGGAAAAACAGATTTGGTTTTTCTCAAAAATGACGACTATATTTTTGTCCCTGCACAAGGCGCAGTCATACAACTGCAAGGCTCTGTGCGCCGTCCTATGCGCTACGAATTGAAAGAAGGAGAAAATGTAAATCAAGCCATTCGTTTTGCTGGAGGGCTTTTGTATGATGCATCTGCGGCAAATGGGCAGATTGGGCGTTTGGAAAATGGCAAAGATGTTTTGTTAGATTTTAATGTAAAAAATGAAGGCAGCAAAGTTCTCAAAGATGGGGATATTTTGCGGATTCGGAGCGAATATCGCCGCCTCGATATGATGGCACAAGTCGAAGGGGAAGTAAGATTGCCGGGAACCTATCATTGGCGCAGTGGCAGGGTCAAGGACTTGATAGACGCTGCGGGAGGGCTTACCCCTGATGCTTTCAAGTCGAGGGCGTTTGTCGTTCGGGTAACAAAGCCGGGCGTTTTGAGCAATATTCCCATCAATTTGGAACAGCTCAATGATACAAACCAAAATATTCGCATTCAATATTTGGATAAATTAATTATTTTTAACCAAAAAACCTTTGGCAATAAAAAGCAAATTACCGTTTTTGGGGCTGTCAAAAACCCCAATAAATTTGATATAGCTCCTAATGCCAACTTGCGCGATGTGCTGCTCTTGGCGGGCGGTCTCACCGAAGATGCTGACCCTAATAGTGTGTCGATGTTTAGATTCAATTTTTTGCGTAGCACGCTTATAGATACTGCCATGTTCAATGATAATTTGGTTATTTTTAGAAGAGAAGAGAAATTCGCAGTGCTTGATAAAGGAGAGTTAGCGTCAGCGATATTTAAGCGGGAGGTAGCCAAGGCTAAAATCGGCTATATTATAGATAGTGTATATCTTGCTATTGCCGAGAAAGAAATGCGGATAACGAGAAGCGTGGATTTGGGCAAAGATTGGATTTCCAATGCCAACCTTGATACTACGCATATTGGTTTATTCCAATTTATATATATTCCAAGTTCCTATCAATACAGACAGCTGGAACTTCTTTCGGTGGAAGGTGGCGTAAATAAACCTACTAGATTTGAGCCAAATGCCGATATGACCCTCAAAGACGTTATATATGCCTGTGGAGGGATAAAGGAAGGGATAGACATAGATTATATAGATATGTATGTGCGCATGGATATCAAAGAGACGGGCAACTTTGGCTTATCTACCCGTAGAAAGGAAATTGTGCGGCTTAGATTTACTAAAGAGTGGCAATCCGATGCACACTTTGACTCTGTAAGGGTCCAAGATTATTACAAAATCGTTATCCATAACCAAGGGGAGTTTATCCAAAAAGGCGAGATTGATATTAAAGGCTTGGTAAATAATCCGGGAAGATTTGATTATTCGCCCAGAATGACCCTCAAAGATGCGATATACATGGCAAAGGGCATCAAGATAGATGCTGACATTGCACGCATAGAGGTCTCCAGTATTTTAGATGTAGAAAATACAAATGGCGAAATTCTGCCCTTAAAAGTGAAAGTCAAAAGCTACCAAATTTCGCAAGATTGGCAAAAAGATCCTTTATTAGAAACCATTCTGTTATATCCGTATGACCAAGTGTTTATTCGCCCTAATCCTGATTTTAAATTGCAACAAAGTGTGCGTATAGATGGGGAGGTATTGGTACCAGGCGAATATACTATTTTACAGGCGAATGAAAAATTAAGCACTTTTATTGCTCGTTCAGGCGGTTTTACCAAGTTGGCTTTTCCCGAAGGAGCCTACCTTGAGCGAGTCGAGTATGGGAAAATAGCCATTCGTTTAGATAAAGCGATAGCCAATCCCGGCTCAAGATACGATATTGTTATGCGCGAAAAAGACAGATTAGTGATTCCTGTCTTGCCCGAAGTTGTTACAATTAATGGAAATGTGGAGAAAAGCGGAACTTCTATCATGTTCGACCCTTCTCAAACCCGCTTCAAGTACTATGTGGACTTGGCAGGAGGGTTTAAGCGTAAAACCAGAGTGGGACAATGTACGGTGGAGTACCCGAATGGGACGGTCAAAAAAGTGAAGACCTATCTATTTCTGCGCAAATACCCTAAAATCTCGCAAGGGGCTATCGTGAATGTGCCAAACAGAGATGACGGCAAAAAACCCGAAGAAACAGTAGACTCAAAAGCTAAATTAAATACGCTTCTGGCGAATATTATCGGCACTACGACTTCGGTGATGACTTTGCTGGTGTTGATTAAGGCAGCAACGTCTAAATAAGGACGGAACGAATGGATATCGCCATTTAGCGTCCCGTTGTCAGTGGGGACACTGACAACGGCAGCGCACGACCGAACAAGCATTATTTAGGATTTACTACTTTGTGGAAATTTAAAAAATAAAAATTATACCATTTTTAATTTTTAATTTCTCATTTTTAATTTTCATATATGGCTTCCACAACTGAAAAACCACGTACTCGTATAGAAGAATATATATATCGCATGAAATGGCGGTTTTATATTCCCTTGATATTGATGCTTTTATGTGGTTTTGCGTTATATAAATGGGAAAAAGGGAAAAAACTCATCTTTTCAAGCACCTTTACCCTACTTCCTTCGCAGAGCAGTAGCGGAGGTCTGCCCGGCGGCGATTTGTCGCCTTTGTCCTATATTTTGGGCAGTAGCGGCATGGGCGGCGCAGGTGGTAGTGACCTCATTCCCATCATGGCAAGTCGTATGTTTAGAGAAAGCATTACAGAAGATACGATTCAATGGCAGGGCAAAAAGCATTTGTTTGCAGATATTCTGATTGACTCCATTCCGCCACCTTCGGCTTTTCAAAAGTGGCTCAATGCTTTGTTATATGATAAAATGGGACCACCCAGCCTCAAATCCAAAATCTCAAGTGCCGCCAAATTATTAGGTTTATCTGTAGAAATAGCCCCTCATGATGACCCTGCTTTTATGGGCGTAACGGTTATTACTTATACCAATATTTCGCCAAGTTTGGTGCAATTAGTGGGCGAAAGTTATGTAGCAGAAATACAATCATATTACAAAGATAAAAAGACCGAAAAAACCCGCAAACTCTACGAATTTTATGTAGATAGAACCGATTCTATTCGCAGAGAGTTAGACGGGAGAATGAAGCGTACTGCCAAAATAGAGGACGAAGATAAATACAGAATCTTTGCGCGTACAGAATTGCCCAAACTCGAAAACCAAAAAGAATCGGAAATTCTCGCAGAAATGTATGCACAAATGCTTGCCATGCGCGAAGGAGCCTTGAACGACTATCTCAAAGACGCGCCGACCCTTCAAATATTAGATTCTCCCGCACCGCCTTATGACGTAAAAAGGCCAAAACCGTATTTAATGTTGGTAGCAGGAGCGATATTAGGGATTATTTTTGGAGTATTATTGAGCGTTCAAAAACTCTTGCGTCAAGATGTTTTTGCTTATCTCAAAAATGCCTTAGCAAGCAGCGAGGAATAAGGAATAAGGAAGGAAGTAAGGAATGCACTATACACTAAGAACTACGAAAAAGTATATATAATTGAAAATCAATTATTTGTGTTTAATCCCGTAGGGATGATATATTTATAGAAAATGATTACCCCGCCCCCCTCTTATAAATATTTCGCTCCTACGGAGCTAAAAGAGCGCGGGTTTCGGATATTTCTATAAATATTTCGCTCCTACGGAGCTATCCATTCTGCAATGATAATCTATTCTGGAAAGATTTTCGTAGTTCTTAGTATACACCTTTCTTATCTTGCAAATCTTGTTATCTTGTCTAAAAATAAAAAACTTGTCCACAAATACGCGTGAAATACGCAAAACAACCACAACATCATGGAAATTTTAACCAAAATACTCATCTATCTCGGACTCAAAAAAAACGAGAATCCCACAAATTCCGTCAATCTCAAGATTATGCATGGCATCAATCGCATCTCGATTTACCTGTTCATCATTTGCATTGCCATATTATTGTGGAAATTAGTTTTTCGCCAAATGTTTTAAGCTATGAGTCATTCTTTTTCCATTGAAATAGACAAGGTAGGAAAAAAATTCTATCAACAATGGCTGTATAGAGACCTTTCTTTTTCTGTCCAACATGGAGAAAGCCTCGCCATTTTGGGCAACAATGGCTCAGGAAAAACAACTTTGCTACGGATACTTGCGGGACAACTTTCTTGTTCCGAAGGGCGCGTTTTTTATCTCAAAGCAGAAAAAAAAGTGCCTTATGAGTCCATGTATCAACACATTTCTTGGGCAGGCCCTCACACAGCCTTATATCCCGACCTCACTTTGACGGAACACCTTTCTCTCCATTTTTCCTTCAAAAAAAGCCTCCTGCCTATTCCTGACATTATCGAAAAACTCCACCTTAGCCAAGATGCCCACAAAAAATTGCGCTTTTATTCTTCAGGCATGTTACAACGTGCCAAAGTAGGCATTGCCCTTTTTTCCGAATCAGACATACTCATACTTGACGAGCCTACCGCTAATATGGACGAGGCAAATGCTGCCTATATGTTACAACTTATTGCAGAACATAAAGGGGATAGGATTTATCTACTTGCCTCGAATTTGGAACGAGAATATATAGGCATGAATCAATTGAGAGTTGAAAGTTGAGAATTGAGAGTTGAGAATTGAGAGTTGAAAGTTGAAAGTTGAGAATTGAAACCTATTTAGCAGAAAATTTACCATATATCCCAAAAAAAGCCTATTTTTACCCCCAAATTCACAATCAACAATATGATGAAACAATTTCTACTCATCTTTTCTGTTTTCTGGCTCATTTGTAGTACCCTTTTTGCACAAAATCCGCCTTGCGTGCCTGATAGCGCGTATGCCGGAATGTCTCCCGGCTTGTATCCTGCCAATTTGCCTGATGCACAAGGCTGCAGTTTTTATGACCAAGTTATCACCTTTATTTTGCCGAGAGACACCGTAGTAAGTGGTATTTCGGTGAATTTCCTTTCTTTCCAAATCACAAGCATCACTTTTGGGGGAATGCAAGGCAATATGAGTTGGGCATGTAATCAGTTCGCAAACAACTGTATCTACGACATCGCGCCGTCAAATCCCAATCCCGATACCATGGGCTGTGTGCATATAACGGGTACACCCATTCAATTCAATACGCCGGGTACGTATGTTATAACCATTAATCTTACGATACAAACCGATTTTTCGGTGCAACCTACGCAATACACGACTTTTACAGATACTATAGACGTTTTTCCTTGCCAAACTTCTGGCGGCTGCTTCACCACCAATCAAAGCTCCTTGTGCGCCCCTGCAAACGTGTCTTTTATGGTAGATTCGGCTTCCCTGGGCGGCGCGGGATATAGCTATAGCTGGGATTTTGGCAATGGCTTTACTTCCAACCTCCCAAATCCGCCCACACAAGTGTATGGAGCAGGAACATATCCTATTTCTTTGGATATAACAATCGATACTTTTGGCTATTTTATAGATGAAATTCTCATTCAAACTATCAACTGTACTGACCCCTTCAATGGCGACCCTGATTTGTTTTGGATACTCAAAGATGCGGGCGGAAACACGATTGTGCCTGCTGCGCCCTCTATCACAACGACTGTGCCACCTACCTTGAATACGAATATAAGTGGGATTTCAGTTGCTCTGGGTTCAATATACAATTTCGAGGTTTGGGACGAAGACGGAACATTGGGTGACCCAAATGACGGCTGCGCTACGAACGCAAATAATGCAGGTGCAAATATCGCTTTTCCCATACAAGTAGGCACAAATACTTACGTCCAAAATGGCTTGGCGATACAAGTTACGGTAAGCCACCCTGTTATTACGCAAACTTGTACAGACACCTTAAATGTAGCTCCTTTGCCACCTGTGCCTGTGGTTATGGCGTATAGTGGCAATCCTGACAGCCTTTGTCAAGGAGATATATTGAGCTTGTATATTGCGGGCGTTGCGGGTTCTATTCAATGGTACAAAGATGGCGTAGCGATTCCTGCATTGGGAATAAATGACAGCCTAAATGTGAATATGAGCGGCACATATACCGTTGAAGTAACCAATAATTTTGGCTGTTCTGCGACGAGTTTGCCCCTTGATGTTACCTTCCATCTTCCCCCTACCATAACCTCAACGGTAACGGGCAATTGTACATTTACGGTAAATATTTCTCCTGCGGGCAATTTTTATACTTATCAATGGATTAAATCAGGGGTACAAATTGCAGGCGCAACGACAAATACCTACACTTCTACAGTTGCAGGAGATTATAGTGTTATGGTAACAAATACGCAAACAGGCTGTTCAACTTTGGCATTTATGCCATTCTGTAACCCTGTTGGGATAGAAAATAATGCCATTTTGTCGGACGTAAATGTCTATCCCAATCCTACAGATGCAGTTTTGAATATTTCTATGCAGCTTCATTCGGCACAAAATATGCGGATTTCCCTTCGGGATTTTATCGGTAGAGAAATCGCAAGTACTCCTTTGACGCAGCAGATAGGCGAGGTAGAAACACAGTTTGATATGACAAACTGGGCAAAAGGGATTTATATCTTGAGCATAGAAACGGGAGGTGGCACGTTTAGCCAAAAAGTAGTGAAAGAATAATCTCATTATTTTCGCGCAGATTTCCGCAGATTTAACCGCAGATTCCCGCAAATTTTTCTTAATCTGCGTAAAATCTGCGTCTCCTTCTGCGAAAATCTGCGTGAAATACGAAAATCTGCATAAACCAACACATATATTATGAAAAAACTCATCTACCTCATCGCTTGCATGGCACTTTTTGCTGCCTGCACCGACAAAGAAACCAAGCAACGCGAGCTTGATTTGAAAGAAAAGGAACTTGAAATCAAGGAAAAAGAACTTGAAATGCAAGGAAAAGGCGGAACTACCGACAATTCCCATACTGCACAGCCTACAGGCAATACCGGCACTATTGTAGGAAAAGGAGTCATTATTCGCCAAAGTAATTCGGTGGAATCGGCAAAATTGGGCAATTATGAACCCAATGAAGTCGTAAGCATTCTGTCCGAAGCGCGTCCACAAAACCAAAATCAAGCCATTGCTGCAAAGCCCATAAAGTTGTATGACGACTATGACGGCAAGCTCATCACGACTCTCAACAAAGGCAAAGCCCTTGTTATAGAGAGTTTTAACGGAACAGTGTATCAAGTTACCTATCAAGACCCCAAATTTGGGAAATTGTATGCAGAGGTTTTTCCAGACGAATTGCAGAATATTTCTAATGAAATTTGGTACAAAGTGCGCCGCAAAAATGGGGACGAAGGCTGGGTGCTTGGGAAGTTCTTGAAAAAATAGGCGTTTTTCACGCAGATAAACGCAGATTTTGGCAGATTTCGCAGATAAGCCCCGAATTTCACGAATTGGGGCTGTTAATTCGTGCAAATTCGTGTAATTCGTGGCTATAAAAACAACTTTTGCGTAAATCCTAATTTTTTATCTGCGAAATCTGCTTTCATCTGCGAAAATCTGCGAGAAACTGCGTGAAATTCAAATAATTTCCTTACTTTTGCACCCTATTTTAACACATATTTTTCATTTTTCAAACATAATGGCAATAAAACTCAGCGAAGTAGTAAGTTTGACGGGCATACCCGGTTTACATAAAGTAATTAAAACAGATTCTAAAAACGTAATAATAGAATCTTTGGACGAAACCAAAAAACGTCAAATGGTGCGTGCCAATATGATGGTCTCAAAACTGACCGAAATCAGCATGTACGTAGAAAATGACGGCAATGAGGAATTGAGTGCCATTTTCAAATCTATGGAAGACAAATATGGCAAAGAACTTCCCGTAAATAAAAAAAGCAGTAATGACGAACTCATGGCTTTTTTGGCAGAAGTATTGCCCAATTATGCGCAAGGCAAAGTCTATCCTTCTAATGTGAAAAAATTGGTGCAATGGTACGAAGTCCTCGCAGCAAATGAAGTTTCTTTTGAAAAAGAAGCCGTTGAGCCAACTCCTACGGAGGAAACCTCAACCGAAGAAACGGCAGCAGAAGAAGCCGTAACAGAAGCAGTTGAAGCGAAATAAAAAAGCTCTTTTTCCTGTTTTTTAATGAAATTATGCCTGTATATACACTTACTCATCGGCTCCTTTATCGTTATAATGGGCTGCGGTCGCAGTGTACCTATCCGAGAAGAACCTTTGACTCCACTTCAGGCTTTTTTTGCAGATACTGCCCTGCGTCCATATCCTGACGAGGTATTAGACTCACCAGAATGGACTGATTTGCAATGGGTTGTATATCAAGATACGCAACTTCTGCGCAAAAATAGCAAAGACAAAAATGCTGCGGAATTGAGTACTTCCCCGCAACAAGCTGCAAGCAAGGCAAAAATTTTCATCGCTAAAACGGGAAAAGACACCCTTTTTTTCGATAAATATGCAAAGGAACTGCAGCAAGATTTAGCCGTAAAATTTGCGGTAAACAGTGATTGTATTTTGTATATTTGTACACATGCAAGCGGCAAAGTGGCAGGAGTGAAATTGGCGCGCTATCGCGTAGAAACAGGAAAATCGATTTCCGCACTTGCATATATAAAGGAATTAGGGAAAAAATGTGCAAATTTGCGCTGCATTCCTGAATATAGAGCAGGAAAAGCGGTTACTTCGGTGCAGGCACTTACAGTGAGCAGTGAACAGTGAACAGAATGTTATTAAAAATAAGGCTCATACTTTGAAATAAGGAATGAAAATTGAATAAAGTAACAATTTTATAGTCCCGTAGGGACGGCGATATTTATAGAAAAAACATGCCAACCCCTCCCTCTTTTTTTTAG
>JAYUZN010000302.1:0-6211 GCA_043751755.1 Bacteroidota bacterium
TCCCACCAACATCACATGCGGCGTTTTTTCCATCACAGCCCGCGCCACCGAAATCGGGTGTTTTATATGTTCCAAAAAAGCCACAGCCCCAATATTGGCGTTTTCGTCCATGATACAAGCATCTAAGGTAACATGCCCATCTCTATCAGGTCGCCCGCCATAGCCTACAGAACGCTCATTTGGGTCGGCTTCTACGAGTTTTACGCCCTTTTCTACCGCATCTAAGGCTGTCCCGCCCTGCGAAAGGGTTTTCCATGCTTCTGCATTAGCTGCTATCCCAAACTTCCACGTAGAAAGTACAATAGGCTGATTAGGCGGCGATTGCGAGCCTATTTTGGTCGTGCATTTGATAGCCAGAAAGGTAGCTGCAAGCCCCGAAAGTTGTAAAAATTTTCTGCGATTCGTCATTTCATGGAGTATGTATGTTTATTTGAAAATAATCAGGGGCAAATATACAATACTTCGCTACAAAATTTGGAAAAAAGCAGGAAAACATAGATATTTGTTGTAGAATCAATTATAAAATGGCTTATAGCGTGGCGCACCCTTGAAAGGTGCGTCCCCCTAAATTCAGAAAATAATTTGTCCAAAAAATGGAATAATAGCACATTCAATGCCCTATCTACTTAATACACGAATATGTAAAAAATAGACACGAATTGCCTTTATATGGACAAAATAGGTTACTAATTCCCCCAAAAAAGCAATAACAGTAAAATAAGGCATCAAAATTGAATTATGTGCAAAAGAGGCTATTTAGCTGAACGGGGTAAATTTTTCTGTAAACAGGTCATTTCTTTAAGAAATGACCTGTTTACGGAAAAATTCAGGAAAAATCTATCTCGTTTTAAGGATAACCAGATATATTTGCGGTATGCGTAGCGCATGCTTTAGCTTGCGTTACACAAAAAAATGCAAATTTTGAGATGCTCAGGCTAAAGCCTAAGCTACTTATTAGAAAGATTCAAAAAATGTATTAATTTTGAGAGAAATTCGTTTTTGGAACAATGTTTGTAATAATCTGTTAAGAAAATGAAGTATTTATTGAATAATTATCGAAAAAACGCAGATATATTAAAAAAGTCTCATTTTTTTGAAACTTAATTAGGTAAGATTTCGTACAAAAACAAAGCCTTCCAAATTCAATTATTTTATGGTCTAAAAATATACTTTTTTTGAATTTTTCGTAAACCAACACATCTTCAACCACCGACAAACAGCCTATGCAGTAAGAGTTTACTTGACTTACTAACACTGTTTTTTATTATGGATAAGGCGATTTTGAGATTAACAGACCATGAATTGGTAAAGGGCTATATGTCCGGCAGGGATAATTGCTTCGAAGTCTTGCTGACTCGATACAAGTCCAAAATTTTTACGGTCATTTATTTGATTGTAAAGGACAAAAACACCGCAGAAGACCTGTTTCAAGATGTTATGATAAAAATTGTGCGTATGATACGCGCAGGAAAGTACAATGAAGAAGGCAAATTTTTGCCTTGGGCGGCGCGTATTGCCCGCAATTTGGCGATAGATTTTTTCCGCAAAAACCAGAAATCCCCCTTACAACGGGAGTTGGGAGACTTTGATATGCTGGGAAATATGGGGAAATATGAGGGCGGTCCAGACGAAAATATAATAAAGGAAGAAACAGGGCGTTATCTTAGAGGATTGATTAAGCAACTACCCGACAAGCAACGCGAAGTGTTAATTATGCGCAGTTATGCGGACTTAAGTTTTAAGGAAATCGCCGAAATAACAAATGTAAGTATTAATACTGCGCTCGGACGTATGAGGTATGCCTTGATTAATCTCAAAAAATTGGCTGACGACGCTGGGCTAACTTATCAGAAACCGCAACATGGCACTATTTAGAGATGATGAAATTCTTTGTTACTTGTATGATGCAATGGACGATGCAGAAGCTGCTGATTTTGAGGCAGTTCTTGATACCTCGCCACTTATGCAAGACCGTTTTGACAACCTGTTAGGCAAACTTGTATTGCTCCATAATATAGACAGTTTTTGGCGCGAAGACAGCCTTAACAATATCCTGTCTTTTGCCTATACCCGCCCAGGAATAGATAGCATTATTCCGACCTGCCAAACGTCTTTTTGGCAATATAATTAATTTTTCACGCAGATTTTCGCAGATTTTCACAGACGCTCATTTTGGCTACCCTCAATGACCCTCTGCGAAAATCTGCGTCCTTATAACTGCCGCCCTATAAACGGGATAACTCCATTTTCTTTGCAGCAAGAAAGAATTTGCAAAAATCTGCATTTTATCCACAGAGATACACCAAACCCAAATTTTTTTGCTAATTTTGCGCCGTATTTTCAATTTATACGCAACCACATTTTTTAATTAAAAAAATTATGAAAATTAAATTCGTTTTAAAGGCTAAAGACCTCAACAAAAAATGGTTAAAGTCGGTGAAATCCTTGTATGGCAAACAAAAGTTGGTCATTTCTATAGAGCCAGACAATGGCGAAGAAATGGACTTTGACTTTGATGACGATAGTTGGTGGAATAATGAGGACGAAGAGTTCGCCTTGGAGATTGACAATGAAGTGGAGGGCAATTTTAATGCAGAAGAATATTTGGCTTCTCTCGAAAATCAATGGGTAGAATCTGCCGAACCAAAACCTGAAGCGGAGGCAGCAGAAACGCCTGTAAAAAAGGAACGGAAAAAAACAGAACGGAAACCTAAAGAGGTAATAGTAGAAACGCCCGTAAAACCCAAAGGCAAAGGCGGAAGACCCCCCAAAAAAGTGAACCTGCCTGTAGCAGAAAATCCTTTGACAGAAACTGAAGTAGTCGTAGAGACGCCCGTAAAACCCAAAGGCAAAGGCGGAAGACCCCCCAAAAAAGTGAATCCGCCTGTAGCAGAAATTCCTTTGATAGAAACTGAAGTAGTCGAAAATAACGAAAATTAATCATTCATAACACACCACTTTTATGTCAGCGTCATTCCTTAGCAACGGTACGCCTGAGTATTTTGATGCCCTCTACAAAGCCTATAAAGCGAATCCCGATGCCGTTTCTGCGGATTGGCGTAGCTTTTTTGAAGGCTTTGAATTGGGCGTTTCTTCTTTTGAAAAAGGGATTTCTCACGAAGTTCATTCCGAAATTGCCTCTAAAGAGGTAAATGTTCTCAACCTCATCAATGGATACAGGCAAAGAGGGCATCTTTTTGCCAAAACCAATCCTGTGCGCCCACGCCGTCCTCACGCACCGAATTTGGATATTCAGCATTTTGATTTGGCAGAAAGCGACTTGGATACCGTTTTTCAAGCAGGAAAAGAACTCAATTTGGGGGCAGCAAAACTGCAGGATATTATCGCTATGTTGGAGAAAACCTATTGCCAATCCATTGGCGCGGAGTTTCTCTATGTGCGCGAACCCGAAATGTTGGAATGGCTCAAAGTCCGTATGGAAGGCTGCCAAAATACCCCTCAATTTGACATCAAAAAACATGAGCGTATCCTGCGCAAACTCAATGAAGCGGTCGCATTTGAGCATTTTTTGCATACCAAATTTGTAGGGCAAAAGAGGTTTTCCCTCGAAGGGGCAGAAGCAATTATTCCTGCATTAGATGCCTTAGTAGAAAAAGGAGCGGCTTTGGGCGTAGAGGAATGTGTGTTGGGAATGGCGCATAGAGGGCGTTTGAACGTGCTGGCAAATGTCTTGCACAAGCAATATGATGAGATTTTTACGGAATTTGGCGGTGCTGCTATGGAGGAGACCATTTTTCAAGGAGATGTAAAATATCACTTGGGCTTTTCTGCAAATGTAACTACAAGCGAAGGCAAAGAAGTACATTTGAGCCTTTTGCCCAATCCTTCGCATTTGGAAACCGTAAATCCCGTTGTAGAAGGCTTGTCGCGCTCCAAAATTGATAGAAAATACAAAGATTACAATAAATTAATCCCTGTTTTGATTCATGGAGATGCTGCTGTTGCAGGGCAGGGGGTTGTATATGAGGTGATTCAAATGTCTTTGTTGCAGGGCTACAAAACAGGCGGAACGATTCATTTGATTATCAACAATCAGGTGGGTTTTACCACAAATGCGGAAGATGCTCGCTCTTCTACCTATTGTACTGATGTCGCAAAAGTTACACTTTCGCCCGTTTTTCATGTCAATGGTGATGACTCGGAGGCGGTTGTATATGCGATGGAATTGGCGGTAGAATTTCGGCAAACCTTTGGGCGTGATGTATTTATCGATATTCTTTGCTATCGCCGTCATGGGCATAATGAGGCTGATGAGCCTTCGTTTACGCAGCCGCTTTTATATAAAGCCATCAAAACTCACCCAAACCCGGCACTTGTTTATATCGAAAAACTCAAAAATTCGGGGCAGGAAGCAGTAGTCGAATTGGCAAAAAAATTGGAAATTGAGTTCAAGGACGTACTGCAAGAGGAGTTGCTGCAATCCAAACGCAATCAATATGTGCATGGAATGGAGTATTTTGGCGGCGTTTGGGCAGGGATTCGGAGGGTAACAAACGAGGATTTCAAGGGGCAAATTGTTCAAACAGGTGTAGAAAAAGAAAAACTCTTGGCTTTGGTACGCAAAATGCACGACATTCCCGCTACTTTTCATGCGCACCCCAAAATCAAAAAACTCTTTGGCGACCGCCTCAAAATGGTGGACGACAATCGCTGGGATTGGGCTTTGGGCGAATTGGCAGCTTATGCCACTTTGCTCACAGAAGGTTTCCCGATTCGCCTAAGTGGGCAAGACGTAAAAAGAGGCACTTTTTCGCATCGTCATGCCGCTATTTTTGCCGAAGACACAGAAGAAGAATTTATCGGACTCAATCATTTGCAGGCAGAACAGGCAAAATTTGAGGTTTATAACTCTCTTTTGTCGGAATATGGCGTGTTAGGATTTGAATATGGCTATTCTATTGGGCATCCGCAGCAACTTGTCATTTGGGAAGCGCAGTTCGGCGACTTTGCCAATGGTGCGCAAATCATTATGGACCAGTATATTTCGAGTGCCGAAACCAAATGGCAACGTATGAGTTCGTTGGTGCAATTGCTGCCACATGGCTTTGAAGGCATGGGACCCGAACATAGCTCTGCCCGTATGGAACGATATTTGGAACTTTGTGCCAACAAAAATATCCAAATTTGTAATATTACTACGCCTGCCAATTATTTTCATGTCTTACGCCGACAACTACATAGAGAGTTTAGGATTCCGTTGGTGGTATTTTCGCCCAAAAAACTCCTTCGTTTTGCGCAGTGCGTAAGTCCTGTCGAAGATTTTATAACAGGCGGTTTTTTAGAAGTAATAGATGACAATTATGTTACTCCCGAAACGGTAACAAGGGTACTGTTATGTTCCGGGAAAATCTATTTTGATTTGCTGGAGCAACAACAGAAAGACCAAATAAAAGATATTGCCATTGTGCGTATGGAGCAGTTGTATCCGCTTCCCGAAACACAGTTGCGCACAATAGTTGCCAAATATCCCAAAAATGTGGAGTTCTGTTGGGTGCAAGAAGAGCCACGTAACATGGGTGCTTGGGCGTATATAAAACGTATGCTCACCGAGCTTGTGGTAGAGCCGATTTGTCGCAAAGCAAGTCCAAGCCCCGCAGTAGGTTCGCCGCAACAACATGCCAAACAGCAGCGGTATTTGGTCAATAAGGCTTTGAGGATTGCGGAGGAATAGCCTCTTTTGTTTTATTAGGCAACCCCGTTTTAAGGTTGCGCACCTTTTAAAGGTGCGCAACCTTAAACATGTCTGCCATTTTTCGTTCTTTTGCCCCTTTAGGGGCAACATGTCGGTAGCCCTAAGAAAAACGGACCAATTCCCAGCATGATTTTTCAAAACCGAATAAAAAATGGGGGAAATACGCGTATTTCTACCGACATTTTGTCTCTACGGGACAAGAAAAAAGGTAAAAAAATAATGGCATACATATTGTTAGGAATGAAAATTGAATAAAGTAACAATTTAATAGTCCCGTAGGGACGGCGATATTTATAGAAAAAACATGCCAACCCTTCCCTCTTTTTATTAGTAAGTGGCTCTTATAAAATAAACGAGGTTAAATTGCTGCCGCAAGCGTCCGCTTGTGGCAGTTTCTTGAAGCGTCCGCTTCCATCCTCGAAGCGGACGCTTCAAGAAAGGAGGTACAAGCGGACGCTTGCACCAGCAATACAACAAACATGATAACCTTGTTTATTT
>JAYUZN010000303.1:0-2115 GCA_043751755.1 Bacteroidota bacterium
GGCAGCAGCGACCACCCAAAACCCCTCAAAAGACCCAAGTTAGATATGACTTTTTATCCGATTTATGCTTATGGCGGAACGGATAAATATATTTGCGAAGGAGATAGTACACAACTTAACATTGCAGGCTATCACAATCCTACGCAAAATGCGGGTCCTTCTCACGCGATTGAGTATAAATGGTATCCCTCCACAGGCTTGAGTTGTATAGATTGCCCAAATCCTACGGCTTTTCCCGATACAACGACTACCTATATTGCTGCCGTTATCAGTTGTGCGCATTGTGCGGCTTTAGATACCTTTATTGTGCATGTAGAAAAGCCGAGTATCAATGCTGCGGCTACGCAGATTTCCTGCACAGACTTGTATCAACTTAATGCTGGGGCTGGGGCGGTTTCCTATGCTTGGACTCCTGCTTTAGGCTTGAATAATGCCAACATTCAAAATCCTTTGGCAAGTGTAAGTCAAACGATAACCTACACTGTTACAAGTACTTACGCAAGTGGTTGTGTGGCTACAGACACCGTTCAGCTCATTCCCGCGCCTGTGCCTTTGTTTCCGCCAACCATCAATGATACCTTGATTTGTGCCACAACGGGCAATGTTCAAGTGGCTTTACTTCCGCAAAATTATTCGCCTATTGCCGATTATGGCTATCAGTGGGCGTTGAATGGGACACCCCTTACGCCCCTTGGCGACCCGAATGTTACGGCTACTTTGAATGGTGCAATAGGCGGTGTTTACGACTATATTTTGACCATAACGACCTTTGAAGGCTGCGTTTTTGAAGATACGGTTACAGTTACGGTTTCACAAGGGGCAAATCCTGCCTTTACCAATACGATTGCTTGTGTGGGCAAAACGGTAACTTTCACCGACCAAAGTACGGGAACTGTTTCCAATTTAATCTGGAAATTTGGTACTTTTGGCAGCGCAACGGGTTCGCCTGTTACCTTCACTTTTCCACAAACGGGCATCATTCCTGTAACTTTGTATGTAGGTCCCGTAGGCGGAATTTGCCGAGATAGTCTCACCAAAAATATTCCTGTAGGCGCGATTCCTGTCGCTAACTTTACAGCTACGGACTTTTGTATAGGAGATTCTATTCATTTTACGGACAATTCTACCTTAACCAATTCTGCGACAGGAGATGTTTTGAACCTTTGGAATTGGAGTTTTGGGGATTTGGGAGCGGCAAATACGCAAAATACAGCGCATTTATATGGAACAGTAGGCAATTTTTCGGTTACGCATATCGTACAATCGCAGATAGGCTGTGCAGATACGATTTCGCAAAATATAAGCATCAAACCCTTGCCTACTGCCATGTTTACCAATATTCAAGCCTGTGAAAATGAGGCATTTACCTTTAACAATACCTCTACAGCCCTTGCTCCTGCGACTTTGCAAAGCTATGCTTGGAATTTTGGAGACAGTGGCACTTCTGCGCAATTTCAGCCTGTACATGCCTATTCCACAGGGATTTATACCGTTTCTTTGACGGTTACAAGTTCGGATAATTGCAGCGATAATATCACGCAAGCTCTCACGATTTATCCCAAACCTACGCCAGATTTTTCGGTACAAGGCATTTGCGAAGGAGATACTACTTTATTTCTGAATCTCTCTAACATTGATACAAGCGAAATAAGCACGCAAATTGCCAACTATTCTTGGAGTTTTGGAGATGGTACAAGCAGCAATAACATCAATGAATCTCATGTTTTTTCTACAGAAAATAATTACCTTGTACAACTTACTGCCACAAGTAGCAAGGGTTGTTCTGCAAGTATAGAAAAACAGGTACTCATTCGCCCGATTCCAGCCGCAAATCCGCTCGGAGATACGGTTTGTTTGGGACAAAATGCGAACTTATTTGTGCTTACCAATCCCGGAAATTACATTGCTTGGTACAATACAAATACGGGCGGCACGATTCTTTCGCAGAATCCTTTGTTCCAAACGCCGCCGATTTTGGCTCCGCAAACTTGGTATGTTCAGGTAAAAGACAACTTCTGTAAAACGGCTTTCTTGCCTGTTTCTGCCACGACTTTCCCCGAAACGCCTGTGCAAATTGTGGTCTTAGATTCGGTTATAGAAATTCCAAATGCCATT